>JAADGR010000329.1 GCA_013152225.1 Calditrichota bacterium | reverse complement strand
CGCTCACGTCGGTTGGGCTGCCGTCAATATCGGTAATTCGGACGAGCGATGTTGCAGATGCCGGGCCGGTTACCGTCCATGTCCAGTTTTCTGAATTGGGAATGCTGTCGGCAAGGGTTTCCCATGTTGTTCCATTATCCCGACTTAATTCTATAGTTACACTGTCTCCGGCGTCAATGGAATTCCATGTTATCACTTGTTCTGTGCCCATGGTCCAGTTTTCACCACCATTTGGAGCAGTAACGGTGAGTGTCGCCTCGTTAGAAATCTCGAACACATCGTCGCTCGTGTCCACCGGATCGCCGGTGAGAGCGTTTTGAATACGAACCAGGCATTGCGTTGAAGGCGTGTTGGGAACGAGCCAGTCATAGAAACCCGTATCATCGGCATTCTCCGCAATCACGGTCCAGGTGCTTCCGTTGTCGATCGAATATTCTATTTTAACCTGATCAGCGTCACTCATCTTTACCCAGGTTATCTTTTGCGTCGTTCCGCTGTGCCATACTTCGCCTCCGTTCGGAGACAGCACTTTGAATGTTGTTGGCTGCGTCAGAAATAAATAGACTTTACCTGCATCTACTCCACCGTCATCGTTCATGTTTGCGGCGATGAGAACGTCGTCCGCGCCGTCGTTGTTAATGTCGCCACCGCCGGCAACCGACCAGCCGGAATTATCGCCTTCATTTTCACCGGTGAAAATTGCATCGGCATTTGTGGATTGAATCTCTGTCGGCCACGTTGTTCTGCCGTAAAAAAGATAAGATCTGCCTGCATCGGTACCGTTCGCATCGTTTCCGGCCGCGCCGATAATAAAATCATCGTAACCATCAGAATTCAAGTCACCCAGTGTACGCATATCGTTGCTGAAAACGTCGTTATTTGCTTCTCCGACAAACGTTGTGGCAGCAGCGGTTTCCAGAGGTTCATTTTGAGTGAATTTTGTTTCTTGCCCCAGAACAAGATAGGCCCTGGATTTGCCTCGGCCGCCGATCAGCATGTCCGCAAAGCCGTCACCATTGACATCGCCGGGGCCGCAAATATTCCATCCGGAATTTAAATTTTTAATGTTCGGGCCTAGAAAGGAGGCGTCTGCTCCCGAGAGATTGACATCCCGTGCCCAGCCTGTTGTTTTACCGTAAATGAGGTAGGTGATGCCGCGGTTAATAGTTCCGTCAATATCGCGTCCATTGGCGCAGATGAGAAAGTCATCGAGACTATCGCCATTAACGTCACCGACACCGGCAACGCGGTGGCCTGCCCAGTCGCCTGCCATTTCCCCGATGAATGAAGCATCGGCATTTGCCAGGCTGATATTTTTACCCCATTGATCCGTCGGTTTTCCAAACAAAATGTATGTTTTTCCGGCATCCGCGCCGTTCTCATCGTTAAATCCGGAGCCAATAATAATGTCGTCATATCCATCGCCATTCACATCGCCAAGTCGGTTGACATGCGCTGCTTCAGCAGTGTTGCCTTCTCCAAGGTAGGAAGCATCCGCCTGGTTAAGGTTCGTGTCAGGTGCCCAGCCGGTTTTTTTGCCAAAAAAGATGTACACTTTGCCCGCCCGCGTACCGGCCTGGTTGATGAATTTGACGCCAATGGCAAAATCATCGATACCGTCATTGTTTACATCACCGATGCCGAAAACATCATGGCTTGCCTGGTTGTGTCTTTCTTCACCCAGGAAGGAAGCATCTGCATTTGACAGGTCGATTGGGTTACTCCAACCATTGGGTTTGCCAAAGATAAGGTAAACTTTGCCATTATCGTCGATGCCCTCATCAGGGTTGACATCAAAGTCGGGTGCTGCGATAAGAATATCATCATAGCCGTCGTCATTGACATCCCCGGCGAATGAAATGTGATAACCTGCCATGTCCCCTTCGTTTTCTCCTATAAATGAGACATTGGCCTGGTTTAAATTGTATTCACCGCTGTATTGGGCAAAAGATGGTGCTGAAAGAAAAAGGATAAGGAGTGGAATAAGTGATGTTTTGCGCATAACTAATAAATCCTTTTGTTTTGTGTGAGATGTTCTTTTGGATTATAAGGTGTTTCTTTGTTAAAGTGACTTGTGATGTGTGCAATTATTAAGCCATCTGAATATTAAATAATATTACCTTCCAAACTCTGTTTTGCGGAACGACAAATTTATTTTATTTTCCTTGACTTTTCTTAGTAGATTTAATACATTCGAGGTGATATGCGGGGAATAAAACCAATTTATCAAATGTTAGTGGTTGTAAAAGGTGATATGAACCTAAATGGCTGAATTATACGGAAATTTTACTAAATCTCTTGATCCCAAGGGAAGGTTAGCCATCCCTGTGAAGCACCGGAATGCTTTTCCGGAAGATCAAAGGGACGTTGTCTATATCACGCGGGGGACTGATAAATGTTTAAAGGCCTATTATGCAAATGAATGGCAGGCATTTGTTGATCGGATCGTGAATATGGATAATGACAGCCCGATTGATAAAGATGTGCTGGTTCGTGAATTTATCGGTCGTGCTTCGAAATCTGTCTTTGATAAGCAAGGGCGGGTAACGATTCCCAGCGATTTAATAGAATATGCCGGTTTGGTGGATGTAAATGAAGTCATTGTTGTTGGCTGTTATGACAATCTTGAAATTTGGAATGTCGAAATTTACAAAAGCAAACAACCCGCTGCCGATGAGGCAATAAAGAGACTGTTAGGGGGGAGTAAAAAGGAATCAGCTTCTAACTGATGATTCTTGAATTTCAGGCTTTTTGCTAATGAATGTTTATCACAAACCTGTTCTTGTAGATCACGTTGTTCGTTCTTTGGAAGCAGCGCACGCAAAAGTTGTATTTGATGCAACTCTTGGTGACGGGGGATATGCGGAGGCAATCCTCAGAGCAATGCCTTCTTCTGGAAAGCTCTATGGCATCGATCGCGATCCACAGGCTTTGGCGCGCGCGCGCAAGCGGCTGGCCGTTTTCAGTGATCGGTTCTCAGCCATTGAAGGAAATTTTGCCGATCTTGAGCACATCGCGTCAAAGGCCGGCGTCGAAGCTGCTGATGGAATTGTTGCCGATCTGGGCGTTTCGTATTTGCAGATTAGCGATCCGGGCAGAGGATTTATGTTTTCAAAATCCGGCCCTTTGTCGATGCAGATGGGACAGGATGCCGAGTTTAGTGCAGAAGATGTGGTCAATACGTTCAGCGAAAAAGAGTTGGCTCGTATTATCAAGATGTACGGAGAAGAGCGGGGAGCGAAAAGAATAGCCCGCGCTATTGTTGCGCGGCGGAACAATAATAAGATCGAGACAACAAAAGAATTGGCAGATATTGTTCGCTCGGTCGTTAGCTCACGGTTTGCCGTGAAATCGTTAGCCAGGGTTTTTCAGGCTATAAGGATTTTTGTAAATAAGGAATTGGATAGTTTAGATCTTTTTCTGCCACAGGCGTTGCAGCTTTTGAGAAAGGACGGATATCTCATCGTTTTATCATATCACAGCCTGGAAGATCGCAAAGTGAAAAGTTTTATGCATAAAGAGCAGCATCCTTGCACGTGCCCACCGGATTTGCCGGTTTGCGTTTGCGGCAAAAAGCCGCGTTTGCAAATTATCGGCAAAATGATCAGGCCATCCTCGGAAGAAGCAGCACGAAATCCTAATTCACGTTCAGCGAAAATGAGAATTGCCCGAAAACTTTAAATCGGGCGCTTCACACTCCGAAAGCGGTTGGAAAAATGAGATTAAAATCTCGGCATTACTATAAAAAGAAAAAAAGGAATGCACGTTTAGCCAAAACCGCCGCATTGGCTTTGGCGTTATTCGGCTTGTTTTGCGTCGTTAAAGTCTGGCAAAATGTGAGTGTGGATCAGTTGAATCGACAAAATGAAAAATATCGGAAGCGTCTGAAAGATATTCATAGTCAGAATGCATTAATGATTTTTCAGGTTGAAAAGCTGAATCGCATCGATTTGATTACCAGTCGGGCGAAACGAGAGTTGGGATTTAGTCAGGTTCCAAAGTTCAAGTTGGAACTAGGAACTGAACAGGGTTTGGATTAAGGTGGCGCCATTGTTATGAGTAAAAACGCTACAAATTTTTCAAAGCGACTTTTATTTTTTGGGGCAGCGGTATATTTTTTTCTAATGCTTTTAGTGGTGCGGTTGGTTGCGGTGCAGTTGATTGATCCGGAGAACTTAAAATTGAAAGCGTACAAACAATACATTTTTGAACGGTTGCTGCTGGCCGAAAGGGGTTCGGTTTTTGATCGCAATGACAAGCTTCTTGCGATGAACGTTCCGACAATTTCTGTTATTGCCCATCCGGGAGAAATCCAGAATCCATCTTATGTTGCCGGCAAGCTGGCAAAAATTCTTGGTAAAAGCAGCCGCTACTTTTTGTCACTTTTAAAGAAAAAGTCTGATTTTGTTTATATTGCCCGACGTCAACCAATCGACGTAAAGAACAAGATTGAGAAACTGGGGATTGAGGGGATTGAATGCCGGACCTTGATGGCTCGCAAATATCCGAAAGGCTATGCTGCATGTCAGGTTTTGGGTTTTACTAATGTTGATAATAAAGGCTTGAGCGGCATAGAGTCCGCTTTTAACTCGATCCTGCGTGGTATCCCGGGAAAGGCCGTTCTTCAGAAAACGGCAACAGATGAAAAATTTGTACGTGCCGAATATCCGCTTATTCCTCCGGAAAATGGAGAGGATATTGTTCTGACTCTTGATTATCGTTATCAAACTATTGCGGAAAAGGAATTGCACAAAACGATTGTAGAATTTAATGCCGACAGCGGCGTTGTTGTTATTATGAATCCGAAAACGGGCGAAGTGCTTTCCATGGCATCGGAACCTTCTTTTGATCCGAACCGGGCCGGCGAGTTTCCTGCTGCATCCTGGCGGTTACGCGCCATTACCGATCAATATGAGCCGGGCTCGACCTTTAAAGTAGTGCTCATGTCTGCTATTTTAAATGAAAAGCTGCACAGGCCCGACGATATCATTTTTTGTGAAAATGGCAAGTTTGATGTAATGGGAGAGACGATTCACGATTCGAAGCCCCATGGTTGGCTTACCATGCGCGACGTTATAGTAAAGTCTTCAAATATCGGTATGGCAAAACTTTCAATGGAAGTGGATAAAAATCTTTTTTATGAATATGCGCGAGCCTATGGATTCGGCACAAAGACCGGTGTTCAGCTTGATGGTGAAACGGAAGGGACTTTAAAGCAGACGAGGGAATGGTCGGGTTTTACACCGCTGGCCATGGCGTATGGTCATGAAATAGCTGCATCGCCATTGCAGATGTGCAATCTTTATAGTACGATTGCGAATGGCGGATTTTTGCTCCAGCCGAATATTATTAAAGAAATTCGCAAAGATGATAGGATCGTCAGTAAACCCGGCACTCAAATTATTCGTCGGGTGATCCGTGAATCGACAGCAGACACACTAGTAAATTTTTTGCGAAAGGTCGTCGTGGAAGGCACAGGTAAAAATGCCGAGATTTCGGGAGCACAAGTTTGTGGCAAAACCGGTACGGCTAAAGTTGCACGACGCAAACGGCGCGGTTATGGAAATGAATACATTGCAAGTTTTGCAGGTTTTTTTCCGAAAGATGATCCGAAAATTTGCATGTATGTTATGATCAATAATCCTAAAGTGAATTACTACGGCGGTTCTGTCGCCGCTCCTTGTTTCAAGCGTATTGCCGAGCAGATTATTTCCATTGAAGGATATCAGTTCGATGATGCAAACGATAAGCCGAATTGGGCTGCGAGAGATTCGCTTGTCAAGCCGATGCCTGACTTTTTAGGGCTTTCCCGGCGTGATGCGCTGCGGCTTGCGCAAAACCAGGGACTCACCATCGGTTCAATAGGGAATGGTGTTGTTGTCGTTTCGCAAAAGCCGATGAGGGGCAGTTTTGTCAAGCGTAATGAAAAAGTGCAACTCGTTACCGCGAGTTCCTCCGGGAAGGCTGCAAAGGAAGTCAGAATTCCCAATGTCCTTGGTTTGCCGATGCGCAATGCAATAAATGTTCTCGCGGCAAGTGGCGTAAAAGCTGTAGCTGATGGAAGCGGTAAAGTGCGAAAACAGAAACCTTTGCCGGGAGGAATATTAAAGCCGGGAGAGCAAGTCCTGCTTCAGGGAGAGACTTCTGTGGATTTGCGTAAATTGGTCGCTCTGTAAAATGTGGTTTTGATTTGACTGAAATGCTATTGACAATTTCCGAATTGCTTGGATTGCAGTCCTTGAACGCGAAATGGAATGGGTCGGCCGGTGTATCTTCGAAGCCTCTTGCCGGGATTTCAACGGATTCGCGCAAAATTGGCCCGGGTGAACTTTTTTGGGCTATTAAGGGTGATCGGTTTGATGGTCACGATTTTGTTCTGCAGGCGATTGAAAGAGGCGCAGTTGCGGCTGTTACAAGTCGGGAATGGTTCGAGGCAAAAAAGAGTGCGCTTCATGGAAAGCCGCTCATTTCTGTGGATGACACGCTGGAAACGTACCAACTTTTGGCACGGTATTATCGGCTAAAATTCAATATTCCGGTCATCGCCATTACCGGAAGCTCCGGCAAAACAACAACCAAGGAATTCGTTGCCTCTGTTCTTTCACAAAAAGTTCATGTTTTGAAAAATGTAAAATCGTTTAATAATCATATCGGCGTGCCGGCAACTTTGTTTCAATTACGGCCTGAACATCGAATCCTGGTTGCCGAAGTCGGTACAAATCATTTTGGCGAGTTGGACAGGCTGAGCTATCTCGTGCAACCGTCGGTTTGCGTCATCACAAATATTGGCTATGCGCACCTCGAGTTTTTTGCAAGTCTTGAAGGCGTGACAAGAGCCAAAATGGAGGTCTTGAATCATCTTACCGGTGATGGCGTGGTTTTTTATAATGGCGATGATAAGATACTTGCCGGGCAGACATTTTCAGGAAAAAAAAGTGTATCCTTTGGAGTGAACAGCCTGGCTGACATTCGTGCAACTGCGCTGAAATGCGATGGTTTAGGGCGCTATGAATTTGTGCTGGATAATATAAAAATAAAGCTGGCAATACCCGGCCGCCATAATGTGTCGAATGCGCTGGCAGCAGCGGCCATTGGTCGGCATTTTTCCCTGACAACGGAAGAGATCAAAAACGGTATCGAGTCCGTGCAGTCGGTTGATAAGAGAATGCAGGTGCAGCGCCTTGGTGATGTTTTTATTTTGAATGATAGTTATAATGGAAACCCCGGCAGTTGCCGCGCTGCTCTGGAAACAGCAGCAGATATCCAAGTTGAAAATGGTGGCAGAAGAATTGCCGTTTTTGGCGACATGCTGGAATTGGGAGCCTATTCTCAGGAAGAACATGTAAGATTAGCGGATGAGATGAAGAAAGCTGATTTCAAGGCGATTTTCCTTTTCGGCGATGAAACGAAATTTACGGCAAAGCGAGCAAAGGAGTTGGAATTCCAAAAGGTTGCTCATTACCATGAAATGGATTTGCTGATCCATGATTTAAGCAAGTATGTAAAACCGCATGATTTTCTCCTTGTCAAGGGTTCACGTTCGATGAGAATGGAACGCGTGATCGACGGTTTGCAGGATTCTCTTTAGGATAAAATATGCTCTATTATCTCTTTACACCACTAAAAGAAAATTATATCGCCTTTAATCTGTTCAGGTATATTAGTTTTCGTGCGGCGAGCAGCGCCGTTCTTGCTCTTTTAATCAGCTTGTTCATCGGTCCGCTGATTATTCGCTGGCTGAAAAAGCTGCAACTCGGTGAGGAGATACGAACGGATGGCCCGCAGAGTCATCAGCTCAAGCGCGGCACCCCCAGCATGGGTGGTCTCATCATCATTATCAGTGTGGTCGTCCCGACTTTTTTTCTGGCGAAAATCGGCGATACTTTTGTCTGGTTGATTCTGTTGGTAACCATTGCCCTGGGAGCCCTGGGATGGCTGGATGATTATTTGAAAATTGTCAAAAAAAAGCCAAAAGGCTTGATTGGCCGTTATAAACTGGCTGGTCAGATTACACTCGGACTTTTAGTGGGTTGCATTATTTATTTTTTCCCGGCAGTCGAATCGGCACGATCTTCAACAACACTGCCGTTTTTCAAAAATTATGAACTCCATTTCGGAGTTTTCTATATTGCAGTTGTGGCGTTCGTTCTAACGGCGACTTCTAACAGCAGTAATCTGACCGACGGCCTGGATGGGCTTCTCATCGGTTTGGTTGCCATTGCCGCCCTTGCTTTTGGAGCTATTGCGTATTTAACCGGACGTGTCGATTTTGCTCATTATTTAAACATAATCTATTTGCCGGGAGCAGGTGAACTGAGCATTTACTGCGCAGCCCTGTTTGGCGGGGCGCTTGGATTTTTGTGGTATAATGCGCATCCGGCAGAAGTGTTTATGGGCGACACGGGATCGTTGGCTTTGGGTGGCGCTATTGCAACTGTTGCAATTTTGATAAAAAAAGAACTTTTGCTTTTAATTATTTGCGGAATATTCGTCGCGGAAAGCCTTTCCGTCATTATTCAGGTTTTTTATTTCAAACGCACGGGAAAAAGAGTCTTTAAAATGGCGCCGATACACCATCATTTCGAATTGCTTGGCTGGGACGAAAGCAAAGTTGTCATAAGATTCTGGATCATCGGGATACTTTTGGCACTCTTAACCCTCGCGACTTTTAAAGTTCGGTAATTTACGACTATGAAAAATAAAAAGAAAATAGATTTAGGCCGAATCGACTATTTGCTGCTCGTTGGTGTTTTGTTTCTGGTTATTTTGGGAGCCGCGACGGTTTATTCTGCCAGTTCTTTCAAAGCGGAACAGACGACGGGTGATGCTGCATACTTTTTCAAGAATCAGCTTGTGCGGGTATTTATTGGTGTTGTCTTGATGGTTATCATTGCCAGCGTTGATTATCGCAAGTGGCTTGGCATTTCTCCGCTTATCTATGTTTTTGGGGTTTTTATGCTTTTGCTGCTTTTTTCGGGAATGCCTTTTGTCATTAAAGCGAATGAAGCCAGGAGGTGGCTGCAATTTGGGCCTCTGCAATTTCAACCTTCGGATTTTGCGCGATATGCATTGATCCTGTTGATGGCCCGTGTTCTCCATGAAAAGCGCGAAAAACTGAAAGAATTTTGGAGCGGGTTTGTTGCTTATATGTCTTTGGTTGGTCTTGTTGTTTTTTTTATTGCCATGGAAAAGGATCTGAGTACCGCTGTTATTGTCGGGCTCATTGCATTTCTCATGTTTTATTTTGCTGATGTAAAATTCTCGTACCTGTTGTCCGCCATGCTTTCGTTCACAACTCTTGCAATGCTTTACATGATGCGAACTCCCTATCAATTGGAGCGTGTGCACAGATTTATTGATCAATTGCTGCATCGGGCACCGCTTGCCTGGCAATTACAGCAATCGCTAATCGGGATGGCACTGGGGGGACTTTGGGGGCAGGGAATTGGCAACAGCCGTCAAAAGTATGCATTTTTGCCTGAAGCGCATAAAGATTTTATTTATTCGGTTATTGGAGAGGAAGCCGGCTTTATCGGTACTCTTATTGTTCTTGTACTTTTTGGATTGATTATTTATCGCGGGCTGAAAATAGCTCAATATGCTCCTGATGGTTACGGTCGTCTGCTGGCTGGAGGGATTACAGCGTGCATTGCAACCTATGCCATGCTCAATGCCTCGGTTGCTCTTGGCATTGTCCCGACTACCGGTATTCCAATGCCGTTCATCAGTTACGGCGGCTCGGCGCTCGTTTCTCATCTTGCAGCAGTCGGCTTGCTCATTAACATATCTTCGCAATGCGATCCTTCGTATGCAAATTATCTGAATCGGAATACGTATGAGGAGCATCTGAATCGATCAACCTTCAAAAAACGAAAAAGCAGCAGAAGGATCGCAAAGAAATATAAGGGCAAGTATGCAACGGCAAGCAGGAGCTGAACGACGTGAGCGAACGTGCTAAAAGCGGAAATCCCGTTGTTTTTTTGTTTGCCGGCGGAGGCACAGGAGGACATTTGTATCCGGCGCTCGCGATTGCACAAAAGTTGGAGAAAACGGTTAAGGAATGTGAAATTCATTTTGTCGGCACGAAAAAAGGAATTGAAAATAGAGTCGTTCCTGAATATGGATATCCCCTGCATTTGATTTCCGTTCGCGGAGTGACGAGAAAACTGACGCCGGCAAATATTGTCGTACCTTTTTGTGTTCTTTGGAGTCTTTTACAATGTGGCAGGATTTTGTTTAAAATCAGACCTGCGGCTGTGGTTGGAACCGGCGGCTATGTCAGCGGTCCGGTACTTTTCATGGCGTCGCTGCTTGGTTATCCGACACTTGTACAGGAGCAGAACAGTTACCCCGGCGTCACGACAAGACTGCTGGCAAAGAGAGTAAAAAAGGTGCATCTGAGTTTTAAAGAGTCCCTGAAATACTTTAAAAAGCAGTCGAATTTAATTATCAGTGGAAATCCGGTAAGGGACTTGAGTATCAGGTTGTCGAAAAAAGAAGCCCGACAACATTTCAATCTGGAAACGGAAAAACCGACTCTCCTGGTATTTGGCGGCAGCCAGGGAGCCGTGGCCATTAACCACGCGGTGCTGGATTCGTTGGAAATGCTGATGCACGAAACGGATGTGCAGATTATTTGGAGCACCGGGAAAACCGGTTTTCAGGAAGTAAAGGAGAGAATAAAAAAATATTCGTACAGGATTTGGGTCTCGAATTATATCGATGAAATGGAAGTGGCTTATGCTGCAAGCGATCTCGTCATCTCACGTGCCGGAGCAATGACTCTGGCCGAGATCACAATGTGCAGATTGCCCTCGATTTTGATTCCTTATCCTTACGCCGCTGCCGGCCATCAGGTAGCCAACGCCAGATCCCTTGAAAAGAGTGGAGCGGCTGTGGTGATTGTGGAAAAAGATCTGGAGGGATATGTTCTGGCAAAAGAAATATCTCGGTTATTGGATGACAGCAATACTTTGAAACAAATGCAACAAGCTGCCGAAAACGCAGCTTTTCCGAATGCAACGACTGAAATCGTACAATCTGTTCTGGAGATTGCAAAATTTCAAAATTGAAAGGCAGGTGATCTTTTTGGATCTCTTAAAACTGGGAAGGCATTTTCTCTTTTTTGGACTTGCCCTGACTACAGCATTGCTCATCACTTTGCAAATACTTGAACTGCATTCTCCGGGAACGAAGTCGCTTGTTCCCTTTTCTCTGCACTATAAAGTGGGCAATAATCATCTCGTTCAAAGCATTCGCCAGGCTTTTGCAAGAGAGGTCGTCGAACCTGTGCCGCTTTCAAATCCTGTCATGCAGCAGGCATTGGCTCACTTGAGTGGTTCAGGACGCCCGTTTGCTTATCTTTCATTTCATAAACTGTATGTTATCAATTCCAGTGGAAAAATATTGGGATTGGCAGACTCGGTGGCTCACAAGGATATGCCGCTTATCACGGCCGATGAATTTTTGGTTAATCCCGATAATTTCAAAGTGACTGGCGAAGCGTTCGCCGAAGGTCTGGATATTATCAAGAGTGTTTCAAAGTTGAATCCGATTATTCGTGCTCAGCTTTCTGAAGTAAATATCAATAAAGATTTGGGGCCGCTCCTTTATATGGATTGGGCCAGGGGAGTCCCGGTCATCTTTGGAAACGGTTCAATTAAGAGAAAATTAGCGTATCTTGATGCTTTTTATAAAAAATGGGGGGCGAGTAACCTGGTTAATCAGACAAAATGTGTCGATCTGCGGGTTGAGGGAAAAATTATTTTGAAAAAAAGGGTATGACGATAATTAACTGGCAAATACATTACTCGATAATTTTTTGATGGGGTTGTGTTATGGAAACAGGCGAAATCATTACAGGTCTCGACATTGGAACAACAAAAATCGGATGCTTCATTGCTGAAGTTAACGATGCTGGTGAATTAAAAATAATCGGTGTGGCTACTGCACCGTCTGACGGCCTTCGCTACGGTGTGGTCGTCGATGTGGATAAAACAGTGCGTTCCATCAAATCTGCGGTGGAAAAGGCTGAAGAGATGGCGAATATCGAGGTGGATGCTGTTTTTGCGGGCATTGCCGGTGATCATATTCGCAGCATAAACGGGCGCGGCGTAGTTGCCATTTCCGGCGAAAATGAAGAAGTGAGCTCCGACGATGTGCGCCGGGTCATCGATGCAGCAAAAGCTGTGGCCCTGCCCATTGACCGGGAGATCATTCACATTCTTCCCCAGGAATTTATCGTGGATGATCAGCGTGGTATTCGCGACCCTGTCGGCATGAAGGGTGTTCGACTTGAGGCTGAAGTTCACATTGTAACCGGCGCTATTGCTTCGGCGCAAAACATCCATCGATGCATTGAAAAAGCCGGCTATGGCGTGGCGGACCTTGTTCTTGAACCGCTCGCGTCAAGCTTTTCTGTGCTTACCGACGACGAGAAAGAACTGGGCGTTATTCTCATGGATATTGGCGGCGGCACAAGCGACATTGCCATGTTTTATGAGGGCTGCATTCGCCATACTTCAGTTGTGGCTCTTGGCGGAAAAAATGTAACCAATGATTTGGGAATTGTGTTGCGCACGCCGTTGGATTCCGCCGAAACGCTCAAGATCGAGCATGGCAGTGCTCTGCATTCGGAAGATGATAAAGAAAATACGGTCCAGGTACCCGGCGTAAACGGACGTTCTGCACGGAGAATTTCCAAAGGGCTGCTTGTGGACATCATCCAGCCGCGTATGGCCGAAATCCTTACTATGGCGTACGAAGAGGTGAAAAAGTCGGATTACATTAATCTTATGACCACCGGACTGGTTATGACCGGCGGAGCATCGTTGTTGCGCGGTACTGTGGAATTGGCTGAGGATATTTTTAACATGCCTGTGAAATTGGGCATTCCGACCGGTTTTGCAGGAATGCTGGAAGAAGCACAAAAACCGCAATGCGCAACAGGTGTTGGCCTTTTGCTGTACGGCCTCAAACACAAAAGTGAGGTTGACGGAGATTTCAGGCAGGATGAAGCGGGTCTTTTTGATGCCATTAAAAAGAAATTTCGACGATGGTTTGGAAGTGTAACGACTATTGCCTAATTGAATTCTAAAAGATAAAAATGCTTTCAGGTAAGGGATAGTTACTTGAAAAGTTTTTCATTAAAAAAAGGAGTGGGTTATGGACTTGACATTTGATTTTGACGATACAAACGGCTCCACAGCAAAGCTTAAAGTCGTTGGCGTTGGGGGTGCCGGTGGTAATGCGCTTAACCGCATGATAACCGAAGGATTGAACGGTGTTGATTTTATCGCGATCAACACGGACGAACAAGCGCTGAATAATTGCAAAGCGCCTGAGACGATCAAGATTGGACTGAAAACAACCCAGGGTTTGGGTGCAGGCGCGGATCCGGAAAAGGGTCGCCGGGCAATTGAAGAAGATCGTAATGCAGTGTACGACGCATTGAGCGAATCGGATATGGTGTTCATCACTGCCGGAATGGGCGGTGGTACCGGTACGGGCGCGGCACCGATTGTTGCCGAGATTGCCAAAGACATTGGTGCGCTGACCGTTGGAATTGTCACCAAGCCATTTCTTTTCGAGGGCCCCAAGCGAACCCAGCGTGCCGAAGAGGGAATTGCCGCTTTTAAGGAGCGCGTCGATACGCTCATCGTTATTCCGAACCAGCGGCTGCTGACCATTGTCCCAAAGACTACGCCATTGGATGCCGGCTTTCGATATGCGGATGAAATTCTTTTCAATGCAACACGCGGCATTTCCGACCTGATTACCGTTCCCGGGTTGGTGAACCTTGATTTTGCCGACGTTCGCTCGGTAATGAGCGAAATGGGTGATGCCCTTATGGGATGTGCCTCGGCAACAGGTGAAAACAGAGCCAGGATTGCGGCGGAGCAGGCCATTAATAGTCCACTGCTCGAAGACGTCTCCATTTCCGGCGCCTTGGGACTGCTTGTCAATATTTCCGGCGGACCGGATTTAACGCTCCATGAAGTGAGCGAAGCAGCAGGCATTATTTCAGAGGAAGCAGGAATGAAGGCGAATCTTATTTTTGGCGCTGTGGTGGACAAGATGCTGAGCGAAGAGATTCGTATTACCGTTATTGCTACCGGTTTGTCCAGCCAGAAAATGCATCGTCGGCTTCCCGGTTTAAACAGGACGCATTATGAAGTATCAAAGTTTGCATCCGTTAATCGCAAAGAGATCCCGGCCATTGATCGTGTGGAAGAAATAAATGATCAGATGAGTGAAAAAACAAATGCTCATTCTTTCACTTCCATGCGAACCGAAATGTCCTATGTCGGTTCCTTCAGCGCAGATGGAAATGGTGGAAGAAGCAATGGCAATGGTAATGGCCATAACAATGGAGATAGTAATGGCGTGCTGGACGACAAGTTCTTCAAGTTGAACGAATCCAAGCATACTGACGAGGAAAAAAAAACGGACGATTTTACGGCGATGAAGGAGAGTGAAAACGGTTTTTGCGATGAGGATTTTGATATTCCTGCGTGTCGACGCAAGCGCTGGAGTATGTTTTAGAGTTTTCTGTTCCCATACATTGCGGTGAGTTAGAGTGGTTTTCGAAGGACATTCGTTTTTTACAACGTCTTTTTAAAAGATATCGGTTTGTGCACATATTCCCTTCAAGCCCACTCCTGAGGCGCCTACCTATCCCCCAAACGGAGCATGGTCTGGCATGGTCGATTGTCCTTGCAAATGACGATCTGCTTCAAGAGGAGCCTCAGTTTTAAGTAAAAGAGCCTTCCTTAATGGGAAGGCTCTTTTGCGTTAATCTTAAAATTCAAAAGGCTCCCTGCAGGGAGCCTCATTTAACAGATACTTGACCTATATTGCCTTGACAACTTTGCCGGAACGAAGGCAACGTGTACAAACATAAACACGCTTTGTTGATCTGTTTTCTATGATTCGCATCTTTTTGATATTCGGCATCCAGCGCCTTTTCGTGAGATTATGCGCGTGGCTGACATTGTTGCCAACCAGCGGTCCTTTGCCGCAAATTCCACATTTTTTTGCCATTTCTAACTCCCGGTGGATATTCTAAATTTCAATTTACTCAAAACAAAAGCTTGCCATTTTATGAAAAAAATATGTTAAAATCAAGTATTAAATAAGGTTTGTTGTCGGAAGGACACAGGGCGATCTCATCGGCAGAATTTTTGAAATTCGTTGTCATGCCAAAGTAAATTTATATTGACTTGTTTAAATATATGTCTTACTTTTTATATTCTTTAAATTTTTCCAAAAATCATTTCCAGGAAAGTGGCAGTGAATCAGAATCGGAGAAAACGAAATGGCAAATAGTAAGAAAGGAATTTTTGAACGACTGGATGGTTTGTACGAATTTGACAGGGAACCGGTTACAAAGGATAAGCTTCAGGGCGCGGGGAATTTTATTGGTCTGTATGCCGGCGAGCACATTGCCGGAACCGAGTTCGTCATCGGTCCTCTTTTTGTTGCGCACGGGGTTACGGCTTCCGCACTTTTTGGCGGGCTTTTAGTAGGGGATTTTCTCGCTGTTTTAAGCTGGGCTTTCCTTACCGGCCCGATTGCCGTGAAAACCAGGTTGAATTTGTATTGGCAGTTGAAAAAGGTTGCCGGTCCTTATCTGACGTTTATATACAACATTGTCAACGCACTTATGTTCTGCTTTCTTGCCGGAGCGATGATTTCTGTTTCCGCAACGGCCGTAGGATTGCCGCTGCACATGAAAATGCCCACGCTCACCGACATGTATCCAAACAGTGTGCAATGGGTTTTGGTCGTTCTTTTTGTTGGACTCGTCGTTACCACCATTGCGATTCTTGGATTTGAAAAGCTGTCCAATTTTTCCAAGATTTCATCGCCGTGGATGTTTCTTGTATTTGTCGCCGCCGGAGTTGCTGTCCTTCCCCAACTCGGCGTACATTCCGCAGGAGATTTCTGGCGCGTCGCGAATGATAAAATCTGGACCGGTGTTCCGCTCCCGGGGCAGACAAAATTTACTTTTTGGCATGTGATGTTTTTTGCCTGGTTTTGCAATATGGCCATGCACATCGGCATGTCTGATCTGACCATTTTGCGCTATGCTAAGAAATGGCAATACGGCTTTTTCAGCGCTTTCGGCATGTACCTCGGCCATTACGTTGCCTGGATTGCTTCGGGCATTTTATGCGCCGCTGCTCTTGGAAACGTCGCTCCCGGCCCTATTGCTTATCTGGGTGCAGGCGTTGCCGGTGCAATAACCGTGGTTATTGCCGGCTGGACGACAGCGAACCCAACACTTTATCGCGCCGGTCTTGCTTTGCAGACCGCAACGCCTGACTGGAAACGCTGGAAAGTGACTTTTGCCGCCGGAATGATCACCACCGTTGCTGCTATTTTTCCCGCTCTTATGATGCGTCTGCTTGATTTTGTCGCTCTCTATGGATTAATTTTAATGCCGATGGGTGCGGTAATTTTTGCTGATTTTTGGATTTTGCCCAGAATAGGCTTGAAAAATAATTATGCGGAACTGAAGCAGATTTTGTTCAGTTGGCCTGTGGCAATTGCCTGGGGTGTTACTTTGATTATTGCATTTCTTCTGCCTTTGGAACTCTTTTTTAAAGGATTGCCGGGCTGGTTCATTGCCGTTATCCTTTTTGTTGGATTGAGCTACGTCCAGCAGCACAACAGCAGAAAAGAATTGGCGGGAGGTGCAATATGAAAACGCTGACAAAATTCATATCAATTATTGGTTTGGTCTTGACGATTGTCCCCGCATTTTTAGTGTTTTTTCAAAAGATAACGTTACAAATCATTACCATTTGATGCTCATCGGAACAATTCTCTGGTTTATATCTGCGCCGTTCTGGATGAATAAAAAAAGTCATGGATAATTAAACAGAAACAAATCATACGGACAGAATCCGGGTGTACAAATGTTTTGGCTATATTGTTAAGGATTAGTTTGAAACAATACTTTTTTACCATGTCATTGCGAGCGAAACGGAGTGGAGCGAAGCAATCTCATACTTTACAGACAGTAACGCTTAACAAGTATATCATGAAGGGAGTCTTCAGTGAACAAGCTTGAGCGGCTCAGAGAGTTTACAGCGGTTGTGGCTGATACGGGTGACATTGATTCAATCAAGAAATATGTACCAACCGATGCAACGACGAATCCTTCTCTGCTTTACAAAGCTGCAAAAATGCCATTATATGCGCATCTCGTCGAGGATGCCATTGAGTTCGGGAAACTTCACTCGGATAGCACCGCCCAACAGATCAAACTTTCGCTGGACAAACTTGCTATTAATTTTGGCAGCGAGATATTAAAAATTATTCCCGGCCGTGTCTCCACTGAAGTCGATGCACGTCTTTCATTTAATATCGAAGGTACGATTAAAAGGGCGCATGAATTAATAAATCTTTATCAAAAAGTTGGTGCTGATCCCGAAAGAGTTCTTATCAAAATTGCTTCGACTTGGGAGGGCATCCAGGCGGCAAAAGAATTGGAAAAAGATGGCATTCACTGTAATTTGACGTTGCTGTTTAGTTTTGAGCAGGCAACTTCTTGTGCGGATGCCGGAGTCACTTTGGTCTCACCTTTTGTGGGAAGAATTCTTGACTGGTATAAAGAATATGAAGGAGTGGATGGTTATCCGGCAAACGAAGATCCAGGGGTAAAATCAGTGAAGCAAATTTACAACTATTATAAAAAATTTGGCTATGAAACGCAAATAATGGGGGCGAGTTTCAGGAATATTGATGAAGTGCTGGAATTGGCCGGGTGTGATCTGTTGACGATTTCTCCTGCTCTATTGGAGCAGCTTTTGCATGAGGAGGGGCCGGTTATTCGCAAGCTGGATCCGTTTGTGGCCGCAAAAAGCGACCTCTCCCAAATTCAACTTGATGAAAATCATTTTCGCTGGGACTTGAACGAGAATGCCATGGCCACTGAAAAACTGGCCGAAGGCATACGGAACTTTGCCCGTGACACAGAAAAGCTTGAAAAGTACGTATGGGAATTGTGTGAAAGGTGCTGATTGCTTTTATTTTTCCGCTTTAAATAATTCCATTTTTATTAGCGATTTAACCGCGGTCTGGATATTTTGTGCAGATGCCTGATCATGTATTTCCAAAATTCGAATGGAATCCTTATCGAGATACGGTTTTAGAATTTCAAATTGAAAATCCCCCAAACCGGGTGCAAGGTGGTCTTGCAGACCTTTGATATCGTGAATATGCATGCCGGCGAGATACTTTTTGTATTTTTTCAAATAATCGTTTTCGTGATTCAGAATTTTTAATCTGTGAGAAATCTCCGCGTGTCCCACATCATGCCAGTAGCGAACATTCCCGCCGGCGAATTCTTGGAAAATGTGTTCAAATTCATTTGCGAACGGGATTTGCTCGTAGGAATAACGATTTTCAGCTCCGATTAAAATGCCAAGATGAAAAGCTTCCTCGTTCAATTGATCCAGGCTTTTCAGGAGTGCGTCAAAATAGGGGGGAGCTTTTGCCATCCTTTCATCGAGTTTTCCTTCTATAAATTCGCGATATTCTTTGGAGTCAATTTTATTGTTTTCGTAAAAAGAAAATAATTTTGTTCGCTCTCCGTTCATTTCAACTTTTCCGAGATGGAAAATGACTAATTTCGCCCCCAAGTCTGATGCGAGGTGAATAGTCTTGATTCCATATTTCACAGCCAGTTTCCGCTCATCGATATCAAGCGAGGAAAGTGAAGGTTGCACAAAACTGTTATTTTTGGATAAAGCATTGTCGGGGATTGGGAAAATGTTATGTGCTGTAAGAATTGTAAATTCGTCAGTTTTCAGTCTTTTCGCTATTTTATTAAATTCCGTCTCGTGAATCCGATAATCGAGTTCCAGCGTTGATAAACCCGATTCCAGCATCGCATCGAGTAAGCGATTTCCATCGGTAATTTGTGTTGACCTCCAGCACGTTGAAATTCCATACATTGCTCTTTGCTCCATTCTGTGATTTAAAAAATATGAAATGATTTAATTGAAAGCTGCTTTTTAAAACTTTTTAAAGAGAAGGAATTGCCTGTCCGCCAAAGCAACATCATTTAAAAAAGTTTTAAAAGTTTGATACTCGGAAGGCTCGATGAATGTTTTTTTTAGATAAAATTCCCGGTAAATGTTTATCTCGTGATTATCTGTTATTGATATTTTATTGATTTCATGCCCGAAAGAATTTGATGTTGAATCGTTGATGATATTTGTTTCGATTTTCCAGGAATCGGGAAAATGAATGTGAATCCTGTCGATAAATGCTGAGGGAAATTTGAAAGCAACGGGATAATTTCGTCTGGGTGAAACGAAGATTTTGTACCAATCGAATTGGCAAAAAGTGTCCATTGTAAATAAACAGGAGACTTGCTCAGAATCCGGTGCAGTGCGGAAATCAACATTGAATGTCAAAGGTTTTAGCAGCGTCTTTCTGTTCAGAAGCGAAACTTTTAGGGATTTGGATTTCGGAAATCTTTGTAAAACGGGCGCGAATATCCATGAATCAATTTGTTCCTCTGGGATGGTTTCAATTTCTTCGCGATACTGCATCGCGTAAGCTCCTCCGGCTGTTGTCTTCAATTCGCCCAAAATTCTGCCGGTGGAATCAATTTCCAATTTCCAATTCCTTTCGACGACATTTGCTGGAGTATTTTCTTTTGCCGTCATTTCCCATTCTCCCTGACCGGAATGATCAATGACAAATGTCAGCCTTCCCTGATCGTACCAGGGAAGATGGCCGAAGGGGCAAAACGTCTCGGTGGCATCCATCCAGACATTGCGGCCATTTAAATGCGCGCAAGCTATGACATGATTAAACTGCGTGTGCGATGTGATCGTCGTGTCGACCTCTCCGTTTTGCCAGGTTGAAATGAGAACGAGGTCAACGTCGATTCCCAGTGTTTTTGCCATGGCAGCGATGAGAGCTGCCTTGTCTTTGCAATCGCCATAGCGGTTGTGAAGAACATCCGTAGCAAAGTGAGGCTGATAACCGCCTATGCCGATTGAAATGGCGACATAACGGATTTTGTCGCGGACAAATTGGTAAATTTTTTCCAGCTTTTCACGCTGTGTCCGGCAGTTCCGGGTGAGATTTTCCGCTTCTGTTTTTATCTGTTCATTCGGCTTTATTCGATCTGCCGAAAGTTCATGATACCACGTTGCAACATCGCTCCAGGTGGTCATTCCAACCGGGGAAAATAAGATGGCGGTAGACAAGCGTGAGGGAGGAGGCATAGCCACTTCGCGCTTCATCGCCGGCAAATCTTTTGCCTCCCAAACATAATCTTGTTTAAAGCCATCCGGGAGATTTTCCGTTTTGGGTTCGAGGTCGATACCCCTTGTTTTCCATTTTATTTCCCATTCAGAGGGGGCTTTAACATGATAACGGGAAATGAGGGTGGGCGCTTCATTTTGAAAAGTCCATTGGTCCCAATAGGTAAAATTTTTCACGATCTTTTGCCACTCGTATTCAACGACACATCCGTCTTCAACACCGGGCAGGGTAAATCGTTTCGCCCTTATGTCGCTGTAAAAAATAAAACCGGGATAGAGTGTGACGTCAAAGATTTGGTCTGCCGGCAGAGGAATGATGCGGCCATCGCCGGTTATCGTTCTTGCTTTGATGTTCGAGACCGTTGTTGAACTTGAATAGGGAATCGTCACATTTGCAAAGTGAACTCCCCGGGAATTGAATATTTTAACAATGCGATGTCTTTCCAATAAAGAATATGCAAAGCCGCTGCTTTTGAAAATTTCAAGATTTCCTTCATCAAGAAGAATGACTGCACCCTGGTCGGGATAATCAGATTCAGAAGGAAGATTTTCAAGACTGACGTCTTTCCATTCGATCACTTTGCCCCAGCGATTGGAGCCGGCGCATTGGAGGATGATGGAAACAGCGACGATAAAAATACTTTTTTTAAAATATCTCATGTGAAGAAAAGTTTTTCAAACTGTTGGCAAATTCAGCCAGTTTTGTGTCAACTTTGCCGTTAATGCTGTCCGGTGGAAATTTGCCTTGTGCATCACGCTCTCCGGCAGGCTGTCCGCTTAATAACTCAATTCCCTGATCAATCGTGTCGATCGGATAAATTGCAAACTTTTCCTTTTTTATATATTCAGCAACCTCTTTTGAGAGCATCAGATCATCTACATTCTGGCGCGGGATCATGACGCCCTGCGAGCCGGTTAGACCGGCAGCTTTACAAACTTTGAAAAAGCCTTCAATTTTTTCATTCACACCGCCGATAGGCTGGATTTCTCCCTTTTGATTTACGGAACCCGTAACGGCGATGTCCTGGCGCAGCGGGATTTCTGCAATGCCGGACAGTAAAGCATACACTTCGGTGGAAGAAGCGCTGTCTCCGTCAACACCTGAATATGATTGCTCAAAACAGATGCTTGCGCTCATTGCCAAAGGTTTGTCGTGAGCAAATTTGCCGCGCAAATAACCGGCAATGATGAGAACGCCTTTATCATGCGTGGGCCCGCTGAGTGCAACTTCGCGTTCGATGTTTATAATTCCTGCTCGCCCGATAGAAACCTGGGCAGTGATCCGTGAAGGCCTTCCGAATGAATAATCCCCCAAACTCAGCACGGACAGTCCATTGACCTGGCCGATCACCTTTCCCCTGGTATCAATCATGATCGTTCCTTCTTTTATCATTTCCTGGATTTTATCCTCGATAAGATTGACCCGCAAAATCTTTTCGGAAATCGCCTCATCCACATGTTTGGTTAAAACAATTTTTGTCACGCTTTTTTGCGCGTAATAGCTCGCTTCCCGAACGAGATCGGCAATATAATTGAATCGAGTCGATATTTTGTTTTGGCGTCCGGCCAGGCGCACGCCATATTCTGCAACAGCTCCGACAGCGGCCCTGTCGAAAGGCAAAAGATTTTCATCATCACAAATCTTTTTTATGAACTCGGCATACTTTAAAAGGTTGTCCTTTTCATTTTTCATTACATAATCAAAATCGGCTTTCACTTTAAAGATTTTATTAAAATCCGGGTCAGCCTCGTAAAGCAAGTGATACACGTCCGGCTCGCCAATGAGTATTACTTGGAGGTCGATATCAATCGGCTCTGGTTTTATCGCCGTTGCAGAGATCATAAAAAATGGATCGTACCCTTGAATTTCGGTTTTACGGGATTTCAGGTTTCGTTTTAAATTGTTCCAGACACCCTGTTCAACAAGGACGTCCCTGGCGTAAAGAACAAGAAATCCGCCGTTCGCCATAAGAAGAGACCCGGCACGAATTTTTGTGAAATCCGTTCGCCACTGACCTTTTGCATCGACCACTTTTTCGATTGTCCCGAATAGTTTCGCAAAAGACGGCCCGTTTTCGAAAATGATCGGCGCTCCTTTTGCATCCCTGTTGTCTACAATGACATTAACCCTGTATTCCAGAAACTGATCAGGTAAAAAAGATTTCTTGGACTCTCGGTCTTTTCTTTTTCCTGAATCGACAGTTCCCCGGAACAATTTGAGGTTCAAAAGCACATTTTCTTCAATACTATCCAGATAGTCATGGACTTTGTCGTCCAAATATTTCTCCCTGAGCTCATTGATCGCATCGGAAATCACGGGTTTTGCCATATCATAATCAAGTCTGTTGATCTTTTGTATTTTTTCGCGTTGAATCTTTTGATTTTCTTTGAAAATTCGGCCCAGCTCTTTCGTAAATTCTTCGTGGGTTTTCAGGAGATTTTCCATTTCTTTTTCGCTGATTGTTCCCTCTTGCACTTGTTGTGATAACTGTTCAAGAGGAATAGGTTGATCTTTAATAACGGGAAAAATATCCGGCTTGGTATATGGGCCGACCTGGATTTGTACCAAAGTAAAATGCTTACTTGCGGTTTTTTTTTCAAATTCTTCCAGCTTTTTCTTTTGCTGCTCATTAAATTTATTTTCTATCGAGTCGCGTTTTTGACGGTATCTGTCGCTTTCAAAGATTTGTGGCAAGACATTTTGTAACTGATCAACCAGAGCTTCCATATCGTTTTTAAACTGACATCCCTGTCCCGAAGCAAAAGTTAGAACGACCGGCAAATCCGGATTCTTAAAATTGTTGACATAGCAAATATCTTTTGGAGTTTCCTTTTCTTTTTTGCGCTGTTGAAGAAGCAATTTTACTGTTGTCGCTCGTCCCGTACCGGACGCCCCGGATACAAAGATATTGTATCCCGCATAATTCATATCCAGTCCGGCATTGATTGAGCGCACTGCACGATCCTGGCCAAGGATAGTTGAAAATCTTTTTAATTCATCAGTTGTTTTAAATGTGAACTGTGTAAGATCGCAATGCCATCTTGTTTTGTCCGCCGGGACTTTTTTAAATTTAGTCATTTCAACTCCGGAAAATAATTGAGATATAGATGGATTTATTTCAACCAATCAAATGAGTTGGTTTTGAAAAGACAGAAATATATCATATAATATTTATATGATGACACAATGTCAAGTAATTTTAATTCATTGATTATAAAGTAGGGTAGAAAGGCACGAAGGATAAATACAAAGTAACTCATGCTCACAATTGGAACAATGAGATGTTTTTCCCGAAAACATAAAATCCCCATTTCGGGGATTTTATGTATAGGGAGGAAGATTTACTTAAAAGAAGGGAGACCGTATTTCTTCATTTTGTATCGCAATGCGGCTTCTGATACCCGTAAAAGACGCGCGGCTTTGGATTGATTTCCTTCAAATCGGGCCAGAGCTTTACGAATGAGAAATCGTTCGACTTCCGAAACGGCTGATGGAAGATCGCGAGAGGCCAGTGCCTCCAAAGGATTCGGCTGCACTCTGAACGGAAGATAGTCCGGCACCAGTTCTCCATCCGGGGACATGATGACCAGATTGCGCACGCAATTGCGCAGCTCGCCAATGTTTCCGGGCCAATCATACTCTAATATGGCTTCAAAAACATCAAAAGGAACCGTGGGAATCGGCTTTCCGAATTCTTCGCAGAATGTTTCCAAAAAGTAGGTAAAAATGAAAGGAATATCCTGCTTGCGTTCGCGTATTGCCGGAAGATTGATACGGAACTCATCCAGTTTATGGAAAAGGTCGACTCGGAATTTGTGGTCGCGAACTTTCTTTTCGAGAGAAGGCTCTGCAACTGCAACAATTCTGGAATTAAATGTACTGTCTTTGGGAATTGTAGCAAGAAAATTGTACAATCTGTCTTGCAAGTCAGGATTTAATCTGTCGACACCGTTCAAAAAGATAGTGCCTTTGCCGGCAGAAAAGAGCATTACCTCCTTTGAATCATGTCCGTTGTTTGGGTTTGGGAATACGGAATCAACATCGAGAGTATCTCCGATAGCACCGCATTCGATCACACTAAAAGGCTTGTCCTTGGATTTGCCTGAGGCATGTAACTTCTCTGCCAGAGACCTGCGTCCTGTACCAATCTCTCCCAAAATAAGAATATTTCCCTGTTCCTTCGAGAACACTTTGACGGCTTTCCGAACGCGTGTAATCTCTGGACTTTTCCCTGCCAAAACGAGTCCACGTCTCTGAGATTGTTTCATTTAACTCTCTCTAAGTTTTGTTATGTTTGGTTTTTGGCGAAATATAAAATCCGCCGCTCCTTAATTTGCGATTATATGTTGTCGTGAAGAAAATCAATACCAGAAAGATAACCGCAGCTAATGAGATTAAGTTCAAACTCACAATAGCTGGAGGCCTTAGATAAATTATCAAATAAACAATGGCAATAAAAAACGGAATGATCATTAATTTCTTAATATAAAAGTAGTTTATCAATGTGGCAATATGTTCAAACTCCTTATGATCTCTGGTTTCTAATTTTAAATTTGGAATATGCAATGAATCGTACATAATTTGAGAATAAATTTGAAATTTGTCCGGTAAGAGTAGAAATAAAATTAAGCTTTTGAGCTAAAAAATAGAGCAAAAATAACAGAGCAATGGTCAAAAATATTTGGTCAATTCCGAAAATGGAAATATTTTTTAATTTTACCAAATCTATGAATATCTGTCGTGCACTGAGGAATAACAGGACGACCATGATAGAATGATAGTATATGCCGTATTTTGGCTTGAAGAGTGGAGATAATAAACCGTAGAGAACGATTGCAACAGGTGGAAACAAGTGAAATAAAAACAGCTTACGATCTAAGCTTTTGTCATAGAAAGATGATGGGTCAAAAAGGAAATCTTTAAAGTGAAAAATAAAAATTGCAGTAACCAGCGCAATAGTTGCCGTAATTAGAAGAAATGGATTTTGGGGACGAAGAGAATGCTTAGCTGAATAATAAACGATACTATAAACAAAGAAGAAAGCCAAAATTAACTTAGTATGTTTATAAATAGACCATCCAATCTCGTTATTACCAATAAGATAATTATCACCGATAAATATGTAAAGTAAGATAGAACTGTTAATTAGGAATAGAATACAAAAAGGCAAATAAATATCCCGATTAAACTGATCTTCTTTAACTAAAAAGAAAGTAATCAAAAATGCGAGAAAATAAAGAGATAGATTAATCCAACTCATCAGGGGCATCGGAATATGGGGAAATCGAGACAAAAATACCATCAACACATTAAATGCAAACCACGCATTCAATATTGTACCCCAATGTGCCTTTTCGTATCTGCTTTTTGTCATACCAGTTCGAACCAAAGATCACGTCAACAATTATTTCTATTTGACTAAATATAGTGAAAAATAAGTAAAAAAGCTACTATTATTTTATCTTTTACGCAAATATTAGCGCAAAACTGCATTACGATAATGAAGGCAATGGTACCGGAATATTGGCCAAGCTATTTCTGACATCCGGTGGTGCTCCTGGTTCCGGGTACGGTGGAGGCGGTACCGGAATATTGGTCAGGCTGTTTCTGACATCCGGTGGTGCTCCAGGTTCCGGGTACGGCGGAGGTGGTACCGGAATATTGGCCAAGCTGTTTCTGACATCCGGTGGTGCTCCAGGTTCCGGGTACGGCGGAGGTGGTACCGGAATATTAGCCAAGCTGTTTCTGACATTCGGTTGAGCGTCAGGTTCCGGGTACGGCGGAGGTGGTACCGGAATATTGGCCAAGCTATTTCTGACATCCGGTTGAGCGTCAGGTTCCGGATACGGTGGCGGTGGAACCGGAATGTTACAAAGTAACTGATCCTCACCCTTTTCCGTATTTAAAACAGTTGTTGGAGTTATAATTTCAGAGGAAGAAATTACTTTTTGATATGGAAAAACTGATTCAGCCCTCAGCGCCACGCCGCTTGCCGACCACCCTTCATTATTACTTTCAAAGAACTTTGCTGCATTGTTATTGTTGGTTAATCCAATAAAACCAAGTGCAGAATCTAACAAACCAGCATTATCAGCCCACGAAAAACCAAATGCGATACAAATGTAAGTAATCCCTACTGCGATAAATGAAAATGCTTTCTTCATGTCAATTCTCCTTTCATAGAATATGAACTGACATGATCTTTGTTCGACGTAGGGTATTTACGTGCTTTTAAATTAGAAAATAATTTATTAGCACATTAGCAGATACATCTTGATGCCTGAAATTGTGTGTTGTGAGCTTTCCCTTCAACCTCCCTGTGCTAGTTTTTGGGTGCTGAATCCTGTTCTTGTTGTAGTTGCTGTGAATTATTTTCTTAATATATTGAATTAATTTTGAAATGTCAACAATTATGACCTTTTAATCGTAAAAAAGTGCGTTTTAAAAAGTACTTTATGATATAATAAACTCACCTTTGGAAACTAACTTTTTTTGTTCGAGCAGTTGCTGAAATTGATGAACGAGTGATGAAGTGTTTTTTGATTGTTTATTTTGTTGTCGAATTTCTTCGCGTATCCGTTCAATTTCTTCATCAATTTGGACGAGTTGCAAGGATATAATGCAATCGGAAGCATATTTCCATGAAAATGAGGCAAAAGATTTTTCCGAGAACGAGTCGGAAAGATGAGAGGCGATGGAGGCGTCCTGAATCGTGGCAATATAATTTTCCGGTGAGAAGGAGAGCGGATCAAATTCGGAAGAATCGACAAGTTGGAAAAACCTGCGAATTTCCGGATGTGAAAAATCATCGTGATGAACGTTTTGCAAAATCCGGGGAATCAAATCGGGATCGAGTACGGCCATTTCCAAAAGTGCCAATTCAGCGGCACCCTTTTTGGATTGGAAAAACTTGTTTGCTGAAATTGTGCTGTCCCGAGGTGCTGCGTCTGTTTTTGGCGTAAACCGTGTTTTCTTGCTTTGTTTTTCAAGCTCATTCCAAAGAGCCGATTCTTCGATATGCAATTTTTTTGCCAGGTCCCGAACCAGATAAGCACGCTGGATTTGATCACCGATCTTTGCGATGGAAGCGAGCAATTCCCGTGTTGCGGAAGTACGTTGATTAACTGTTTGCAACAAATCATCTTTTTGCAAAACTTGAAGTTTGTGATCGATGAGAGGTGCTGCCGCCTCAAGGATTTCCTTCACTTGCACCTCGCTATGGGTACGAACAAATTCATCCGGGTCCTGTCCATTTGGTAAAGTGCATATTTTAATTTCGAATCCATTTTCCAAAAGGATATCCGCTCCACGCATCGCAGCCGCAGCGCCGGCAGAATCGCTGTCATACATTACAATAGCGTTTGAAGTATATCTACGCATGAGTCGCGCATGCTCTTCCGTCAGGGCAGTGCCTGATGTGGCGATGACATTTTTAATTCCTGCATTATTCAGACTAATAAAGTCTGTGTAACCTTCGACAATGATGATTTTATTTTCCCGGCGGATGGATTCACGCGCTGTATGCAAACCATATAAAATAAATCTTTTTTGGTAAATTTCCGTTTCCGGCGTATTGATGTATTTCGGTGAATCATCATCAGCGAGTCTCCGCGCGCCAAAACCAATAATTTGGTTGCTTAAATTGCGAATTGAAAAAGTAATTCTGCCGCGGAAACGATCATAATATCGACTTGCCTCTTTTTGAATGACAAGTCCGGCTTTTAACAATATCTCCGGTTTGATGGATTTTGTTTTGGCGTGATTAAGCAGCCCATCCCATCTGTTCAAGGCGTAGCCCAGATCAAATTGTGCATACATTTGGGAAAGAATCCCTCTGTTCTGCAAATAATCGCGGGCTTCCTGAGCCTCTTTTGCTTTTTGTAAGTTATGCAGAAAGAATTCATTTGCAAGCTTGTTGACATAAAAAAGCGCTTCCTTTTCCCGATACTGATCGATATCCTCACTATCTTCCGGTAAAACTATGCCGGCTGCTTGGGCCAAAAGTTTTACGGCTTCGGGAAATGTAACGCCTTCCATTTTCATAATAAATGTGAATACATTGCCGCCGGCGCCACAGCCAAAACAATGAAAAATCTGCATCTCAGGATTTACACTAAAGGATGGCGTCTTTTCCTGGTGAAACGGGCACAGGCCGAAGTAATTACGCCCTCTTTTCTGCAAGGTTAAATAACCGGATACAACGTCAACGATATCGCTTGCAAGTCGGACTTGTTCTATGCTTTCAGCCGGAATATTTCTGGTCAATTTTAAATCTCACTCTTGTCAAAATGTCCTTGACTTTTAGCATAATTCTTAATATGCTTTTTGAATTGCTGAATTGATTTCATAATATACTATCCAGGTATCGTTTCAAAAGACTTGAAAAATTAACCTAAATTGTTCGTAAAATGCAAGGAGAAAACTGTGGCAGAAAGAACCATGATCCAGATGCTCGAAACAAGTGCAGTAAAATATGCTGACAATGTCCTCATGTACGAAAAACAGAATGAGAAATTCGAGGGTACAACATATAAAGAAATACGAAATTATGTTCATCGATTCGCCGCCGGGCTGATGAGCATGGGCATTCAGAAAGGAGATCGTATTGCGCTTATTTCTGAAGGTAGAAATGCCTGGCTCATTTCAGAACTTGGAATTCTTTACACCGGCGCAATCAATGTCCCGCTGTCGGTGAAGCTGGAGGAATTATCCGAACTGAAATTCAGACTTTCCCATTCCGGCTGCAAAATGGTTATTGTTTCGGGGACACAGTTCCACAAAGTTTCAGAGATTAAAAGAGATTTACCTGATCTGGAAAAAATTATTCTCCTCGATCCTCAGGATGGTCTGGATGAGGATGTCATCACAGTGGATGAACTCTACAAAAAAGGTAATCAATTTTTAGAATCAAACAAAGAAAAGTTTGAAGAAATTTACAAATCAGTAAAAGAAAATGATGCCGCAAATATTTGCTATACTTCGGGTACGACGGCTGATCCCAAAGGGATTATTCTCACTCACAGAAACTATACGGCTAATGTTGAACAAGCCTCGTCTGTCCTTCCCATTCCCGAATGGTACTCGTCACTCTTGATCCTGCCCTGGGATCACTCGTTTGCTCATACTGCCGGAATCTATACGCTTTTGATGAATGGTGCGAGCATGGCCTCGGTGAAGGTTGGGAAAACTCCCATGGAAACCTTGAAAAATATTCCCATCAACATTAAAGAGACAAAGCCGACATTTCTTTTGAGTGTACCGGCTCTGGCGCAGAATTTTCGTAAAAATATCGAAAAGGGTATTCGGCAAAAAGGCCCCAAGGTTGAAAAGCTCTTTCAACGCGCTCTTAAAAACGCGTATGCCTATAACGCCGATGGCTGGAGCAGGGGGAAAGGATTACGATTTTTAAGAAAACCGCTTTTATTGCTTTTTGATAAAATTCTTTTCAGCAAAATCCGCGAGGGCTTTGGCGGCCGACTGGAATTTTTTATCGGCGGCGGTGCGCTGCTTGATATTGAATTGCAGCGGTTTTTTTATGCTATCGGAATTCCAATGTTCCAGGGATATGGGTTAACTGAAGCATCTCCGATTATTTCGGCTAATGTACCCAAAAGACATAAATTAGGGTCTTCCGGTACTTTGGTAGAAAATCTGGAATTAAAAATTTGTGATGAGAACGGCAACGAAGTTCCTGTTGGTGAAAAGGGTGAAATTGTAGTTCAAGGCGAGAATGTGATGGCCGGATATTGGAAAAATGACAAGGCTACCCGTGAGACGATCCGGGATGGTTGGCTTTACACCGGAGACATTGGTTACCTGGATAAAGACCGGTTTCTGTATGTGCTTGGCCGGGAAAAGAGCTTGCTCATCAGCAGTGATGGTGAAAAATACAGCCCGGAAGGAATTGAGGAAGCAATTGTATCTCATTCAAATTACATTAATCAAGTGATGCTCTACAACAATCAATCGCCGTACACGATTGCATTAATTGTTCCCAATCGCGAAGCTTTGGTGAGGTGGCTTGATGAAAACAAGCTTGCCTGTCACTCGGAAGAAGGACAAAAGGCAGCTATGAAATTATTGCAGGAACAAATCGACCAATTCAAAGAAGGCGGCCAATATGCAGGACAATTTCCCACCAAGTGGCTACCGAGTGCCATTGCTGTGCTGGGTGAAGGATTTACCGAGCAGAACCGCTTTTTGAATAGCACGTTAAAAATGGTTCGCAGTCGCATTGCGGACTTTTATAAAAGCCGTATGGATTACCTCTTGACTCCGGAAGGCAAAGATATTTACAATCACCAAAACCTGACCATTATTTCGAGGCTTGAAGAATAATCATTCGATAGCTTGGTTCATTTTTCACAATGATTATTAAAAAAGGGACAGTTGGTGAGACTGCCCCTTTTCTGATGGTGGAAAGGAGAATATCGATTAACGGGTGGTGAATGTCTTATTAAAGATCAGGTGAAATCTATTTGCTTTATCGTGCGCAAATCATCTGTAAATTCGGTTTGTTTTTGTTGTTTCTGGATCAAAGGCGAGTTGTTCTGTTTTATGGCTTTGACCTTTTTCCTTTCGGTTTCTTTTTTCGGCGCCGGAATTATTATTTTGGGGAGAGTGATTTCTTTTGGTTCATTTTTTTTCTCATCTGCCAAAGCAACGATTGCAAAGCCGAGGACAATTAGAAGAATTGTTTTTATGCTAAAGTTCATGATGTTCCTTCTGTTCATTTCCTTTTTATTCTTTCCTTCCTTTTAGCAAAGCTTATGCCAACAAAACGGGGAGATTTGCGTCAAATAAAATATTTTTGTGCTGTTTAATGATTTTGTCGATTTCAGGTTGAGAATCCTTGTCAAGTGTCCGAAAAATCAAGATTTGGTGTAAATTTAGTCTGAAAGAATAAAATGATAAAGTGAAGATTATGTATTATGGCATAACAGGCGTCCTTTTTAAAACACTTTTTCTTCAACGCGCTTAATCTCTGAATCTGTGAAAATGTCACTCTCATCCCGGCTTGTGGTTGAAAATTCTGAAATGACTGCTCCTTTGGCGCCGGCCTGAAACCAGTGCCAGGTGTTCGGTTTGATTGTGTATTGTTCGCCGGGCAGCAGAACGATTTCATGCCAGACGGTAAAAGTGTCTTTCTTATCAGCAGGTACGTGACCCCGGGGATGCAAAGCGGGTTCGCCCGGCACATATAATAAGACCTCACCCCAGCGGCAACGAAAAGTTTCTTCCTTGCCCGGCTCGGCCATCACCGGTGGGTGTTTGTGCTCCGGACAAATTTGATGCGGAAAAAGAACCATCTCTTTTGCACAGACGCGGGCTGAATTTACATAAACGAGCAAAGTCAGACCGATTTCCTCAAACCGGCTTAAACCAAGATCTGTGATTTCCAGCGATTGAAATTCTTCCTCGGTGATAACAATTCCAGCGCGGTCGTAAAAAGATTTTGCCCGATTTTTTGCCTTTTCGATTTCCTGATCTGTTATCATTGTAATCTCCATTCTTTTGCTTAAAACTGATCCGGTGACCTTCCTTCAACGAGATAGGCCAGTGATTCACCAAAACCTTTAATTTCAAACGGGCCGACGTGCCTCGCCATAATTTTCCCTGTCAAGCCAATGTAAGTACTTTCACTGATGATGATTTCGCCGGGGCCGGCAATTGATTGCAGCCGGGCGGCAAAATTCATATTGGAGCCTATCGCTGTATAGTCTTTGCGGTCGTAACTTCCAATTTGACCGAGAATAACTTCGCCCGTATGAATGCCCACACCAACTTGAATTGTCTGCCGGCCGGTTAATTCCCACTCCCGATTCATTCTGTCCAATTCCGTTTGTATGCATAGCGCAGCTTCGACAGCCAGCGCCTGGTGACTTCCTTTCGCCGTAGACCTTGTAAAGAGCGCCACAATTTCATCACCGACATATTTATCAACAATACCGTTGTGGGCGGTAATGATCGGCGTTACGGCGTTGAAAAAATCGTTGAGCATTCTCACGGTTGTGGTCGGATCCATGTCGCGCGTTTTTTCGCTGTAATTTCGAATGTCGGCGAAGAACATGGTAATTTCCATTCTCTGACCATGCCCCGTGTCAGGGCGGTGTCCCATGAGTGCTTCTTCCACATCGCGCGTTGCTTCGCGGCCAACAAGCTTCATCAGGCGTTTAAATTTTTCTTCCTGGAAAATGAATGTATCAATAATTCCGGTAACGGATTCAACAAGCGTTTGATCCTGCGGCGTAAAGTGATTTGCATGTTCTTTGTTTATCAAAACAACCGATCCGAGAAACATTTCCGAGATGAACATCGGAACAACCAGAATGGAATCGATTTCGCTATTCGGAATCGTTTCAATTCGAATGGTTTCATGATTCTTCTTCGCGGCGCGTATGAATTCTCCGACCTGCTTATAGTCCGATTGGCTCATGGGCCGATTGCCGCGAATGACTTTGCCGCCGGGCAAGTGCCGATCTCCATCAGAATCATAAAGTGTGATAAAGCCGATCTGTGCGTCCACGGAATTCAGGATCGTAGAAATCATTTCATCCAGCGCCTCTCCCTGATCCTGCGATTCATCACGAATTTTGTCCAGTTCTTTCAGAACCCGGTTTTCAGTTTCGATCATCAATTGTTTTTGGCGCTTGAGCCAGTCGTCGATGACATAATCCATTTGTGCTTCTACAAGCGTTACAACGATGCGGTCGTAATCACCAAAATTGCCGTTGGATTTATTCGCGAGAATGAATGAGCCGAGAACCCGGTCTGTTCTGATGATCGGCGCGGCAAGGACATTGTCAAAGCCGGGTCGGGAATCCGCTTCAGTGAAAAGCTCTCTCGAATCGACCACAACATTTGCTAACTCGACAAGGCTTCCGTTGCTGATTTCAGTTTCCCCACGATCATAACGGCTTAATACTTTTTGCTTGTTCTCAGAATCGATGACGGTAATGGCGGCTGATTGAACGTCCAGCAATTGAGCCAGTTGATGCAAAAGGGTGGGAAGAAAATCGGTAATATCGCCCTCATGATCGCAGATATCGTTGATGTGTAATGCAAGTTTTAATAAAGCTGCTGCTTCCGGTGACTCGGCTATTTGTTGCCATTTATCAGTTTTCATTTTTGATGCCTGTTTGTTTTGCTCTCGGACTTTTTAAAAATATCAACTTAGAATCCTAGCTGCCGTACGACATTTGAGATCATTTTTTTCTGGAAAGCAGAAAACTGTTCCAGAGAAACAGATGATTGACGCCAGCTAGCGAGTTGGCGATCGACCTGTAGAAATATTTCTTTTTCAATTTTTTCATTTTGCAGAAGAACCGGATATCTCCCTTCAACCAGCGAAGAGGAATTTATAAATGTCGGCCATTTTTTGGCTGAATAGAGCGTATGATCTGTTTCGATGGAAATCTGGTTTAATTGCGCATTTCCATTTCCGCCTAATTCTGCCGGCACGGGTCCGCATCGCGGCCACAGGGGGACTGCCGGCGTGCAAATCGGTTCGCCGAGCATAACCCACATTGTCGAAAACTCGGGAGCTTCGTCCAGGCGACTGCCGTGGACGACAACACTGCACACCGTGTTATGGCGGTTCAGGCTGTTTTCAGTTATCACGAATCCTTTGGGTGCTTCTTTATAACTTTCCTGCCAGGGGAGAGGGTAAGGATCGATTTGCGGACTTGCAATATCTCTTGCCATTTTCCGTATTACAAATTGATAATCAAGCATACGATTTTTAACCGCATTGAAGAGCATTTCATTTGCGCGATGATAGCGGTAGCTTCCGGATGCTTTTTTGCCCTTTCCTGTTAAAGAAAAATTTGAGCGCACCAAAAAGCCCTGCGGGGCATCCAGTGGGTTGTGTGTGTCAAATTTCTGATAGTCGCTGCCGGACACTTCATAAACAGCCGCGCCATCGAGTGCATCGATGCAACCAAAATTATATTGGCTGCCAATCCCTGCGCTCGCAGCTTGCGCCAGCAGGTTTTCAAAATGCTCCAGACGCCCACAGGTGCCCAATGCTTGTTTTATAAATGCACCCGGCTGAGCAGCCGTGGAGCCGGAGTGATCTGGTGATGGCGTTCCAACAAGGGCAAATCCAACCGTATTCAATCCCATCCATACACGAGTCGTGTCATTTGAATTAATGATGCCGATAAAATCATACTGCGGCCCTCGAAAAAGTCGCGCTTTTACGTGGTCTGTTTCGCTTTCTCTGTTCTGCCAGATTAACGGCCGGCCGTCGCGGGTTGTGCTGCTATTGGCGACCATAATGACACCTTCATCCATCGCGTTCAGGTAAGCGTAGGGGAGGATGGCTGCAAGAAATATGAGCAAATATTGTAAGAATGTACGAGGCATATTCAAGATTTTTGATCAACAAAAGGTTTGTGGAAATTCGCTGAATCGCTGATTTCGGACTGCCCGTATCTGTATCCTTCTGTCAGGATGTGTAAAAGCTCGCTTTCTTTGAGATCATATTTTAGTTCGCCGGACATTGCAACCGAAATTTTTCCGGTTTCTTCTGATACGACAATAATCATTGCATCCGTTTCTTCAGCGAGTGTGAGTGCTGCTCTGTGTCGTGTTCCATAATTGATGTTTGCTTTCGAGTCCTGATCAATGGGCAGAGTGCATTTTGCGGCTGCAATGATGTCGTTTTGGATAATGAGTCCGCCGTCATGCAAGGGCGATCGGGGGTTAAAAATTGACATAATCAATGGTGCGGACACATCCGCCTGAATTTTAATCCCGGTTTCGATGACATTTTTCAGGCCGGTTTCTCTTGCCAGTACGATCAGCGCGCCGTAACCGCGATCCCGCAATTCTGCTGTCGCCTTGATAATTTCATCAATAACTTTGCTGCCGGATGCTTTGAAAAATACCCGCATAACTCTGTTTTGGCCAATGTTAATCAGGAGTCGTCTCAATTCCGGCTGAAAAAGAATGACGAATGCAAGCAGCCAAATCGTTCGCAGGTTTTCAAAAATCCAGGTCATTCCTTTCATTTGCAAAAGCGGTGCGATAACTGAAAAAAGCAAAATAAAAATCAGGCCGACGAACATTTGTGCACCGCGTGTTCCCCTGAGAAAATTGTAAACGCGATAAATGACATAAGACATCACAGCAATGTCCAGAACATCCATCACCGTAACCGGAAGAAAACCTATTTTAAATAACGTTAATCCCATCTTTTATCATTCTTTAAAATAGCATCCGTTATTTTAACGACGCGTTTTATTTCCTTCACATCGTGCACTCTCACAATCTGTGCACCATTTTGTATGCTCAATGCCACAGCCGCTGCCGTTCCTTCCAGGCGTTCGTTTGCCGGCAGTTCAAGAACATTACCGATAAAAGATTTGCGTGAAGGACCGACAAGTATCGGATTCGATAAAACAAAAAGTTTGTCTAGTTCGCGAATGATTGTGAAATTATCCTGCAACCGTTTTCCAAAACCAATTCCCGGATCGATAACGATTTGCCTGTTGGATATTCCTTCTTTAAAAGCGATTTTTTTGCTTTCATCAAGGTATTGCACAATTTCATTCATCACGTCGTCGTAATGCGGATTTTGCTGCATATTTCGCGGTTCACCTTTGATGTGCATGAGAACAACTCCGGCGCCCTTTGCTGCAACGACTTTAGCCATTCTTTTATCAAACCGCAGTCCGCTGATGTCGTTCACAATTTTTGCCCCCGCCTCCAGTGCCCGTTCCGCAACGTGTGATTTATAAGTATCGACGGATATTGGAATATTTAGCTGTTCGCTCAGCGCTTCGATGACGGGCACGACGCGGTTGAGTTCATCCGCTTCGCTCACTTTTTCAGCGCCGGGACGCGTGGATTCGCCGCCAACATCGATAATGTCCGCTCCCTGTTCGGCCATTTCCAAAGCTCTGTCCACTGCCCGGTGGATATTTGCGTATTGACCACCATCGGAAAAAGAATCGGGTGTTACATTAAGAATGCCCATGATAAAAGTTCTCTTTCCTAGTGGGAGAGAAATATCGCAGCACTGCCAGTCGAATTTTTTATTTAACTTTTGCATTGGAAGTTTTGAGAACCGAATCTGCATGCGTAAGAATGTAGAGTCTTTCGCGCGCCTCTTCAGCGTATGGATCCTTAAAACCTTTTTTAAAACGGATTCGCAGCCGATATTCTTCAATGGCCTTGTCAAGTAATCCCTGGCTTTCATAAATATGACCCAGGTATAAATGCGCATCGAGGGAATTTCCTACCTGAACGGCGCGGTTAAAAAAATTCTCAGCATTATCGATATCATTGGAATTATAGTAAAAGACACCGAGATTGTAATATGCTTCCGCATTTCTCGGGTCGATTTTGAGGATTTTGTTATAAATTTTAATAATCTTTTGTATATCGTGCTCGCCAATGGCCATTCTTCCAAGAAAGAGCCATCCTTCTATTGAAGTCGGGTGAATGACCAAAAGTTTGCGCACTACATTTTCCGCCTGGCGCGGCCATTTGTTAAAAAAAAGGTAATCGGCTAATTGGAGGCGAGCATCTTCGAAAGCAGGATCAAGATGAAATGCGTACTTTAGCAGTTGTTCCTCATTTTTAAAACCAATGGATTTCATCCTTGAACGATGCAGCCGGGAATAATCGGCATAGATGCGAGGGTTGTCGGGATCGAGTTCGAGCGCTTTTTTGAGTTTAGCTTCCGCCTTGCCCCACATTTTTTCAAGAATGTAATATTTGCCGAGGATTCGGTAGGCTTCTGAATTTGTACTGTCGTAATTCAGAATCGTTCCCTCGCTCATTCTCAAAGCGATGAGGCGATACATGCCGGAAGGTTTTCCTTCACTATCGAGATACAAGGCGTAGTTAAGTTCAACGCGGGAGAGTAAATTGCGGGTGTAAACATCCGTGGAATCCACTTTATAGGCTTGTTCAGCGTAATCGACGGCTTTTTTATATTCTTTATTTGAAAGAGCTTGAAGTGCTTTGGTTCTGAACTTTACGGCCTCGACAGAAGTGAAGGAATGATCCGGATTTTCAGGCAATGTTTTGCCGAAATATTTTAAAATATCTGCTGCGAGACGAACGCCCGAAGATACTTTATTTTCCCCGGCAACAGCCATATTTTTTTGATAAATAACACTATCCTGCTTAATGTCCACGAACGCCCAGCGCAGGGAGCAGGCATCACAATCGGATTGCAAACTGCCAAAGGCAGCGTAATCCAGTTTAATGCGATGAGCATACTGCAACAGATATTTTTCGTCGGAAAATGAATCCGGATCGATGGCCTCATACAGCCAATGAATAGGGTAAACCAGCGTATCGCCGGAAAATGATTTCGTGAGAACAGAGTTTGCCTGGTCTGAAATGGCCCAGCAAAGCCAGGATGTTTCCTGTTTATACGCGATATCGATTAGCGGGAAAACGGTTATGCGAATTTTCTCAGGCTTTGGCGCATGGAAGATGGTTTGCAAAAATGAAAGAAAAGCAAACAGGGCAAGAATAATCACGATTGCTCTGGTAAACCTGCCCTTGTTCATGAATTCAGAAGTTAAGCGGAGGTAGGCAATGACGAAAATAGAAACGAGAGCAATTGCTCCCAAAACGGTGATTGCGGGTGGAATGGTCAGAGTCGCCACATCAAATGCACTCCTTACTCTTCAGGTGATTCTGCTTTTTTTCGTCTCCGGGTTACACGTTTTTTCCCGGCCGGTTTTTTATTTTTGTTTTTGTTGGCAGGCAATTTTTTGCCATTCATGATCATGTCGATTTCTTCACCATCCAGCATCTCCCGCTCCAAAAGCGCTTTGGAAATCGCATGTAGATGGTCGACATTTTCGCGAACGAGCTTGTCGACATCTTTAGCGGCGTCACCAATAAAGCGGTTAATTTCACTGTCAATGAGTCTCGCGGTCTCTTCGCTATAGTCGCGATGCTGGGAGATTTCCCGACCGAGAAAAATTTCTTCCTGTTTTTCACCAAAGGTAACGGGACCCAGTTTTTCGCTCATACCCCATTCGCACACCATTTTGCGTGCCAAATCGGTTGCTTTTTTAATGTCGTCGCCTGCTCCGGTTGTAAAATCCTCGATGACAAGCTTTTCTGCCGCGCGACCGCCCAATAGCTGGCGCAGCGTGGCAAGACAGAAAGTTTTGGAATAATTATGTTTTTCATCCATTGGCAAAGTCGTGGTCGCGCCAAGCGCGTGGCCACGGGGGATGATGGTTACTTTATGAACAGGATCTGTCCCGGGCGTTAGTTTGGCTACAAGCACGTGGCCGGCTTCGTGATATGCCGTGCTCTTTTTTTCATCCTCGCTGATGAGCATACTCTTTCGTTCCGCACCCATCATAACTTTGTCTTTGGCTTCCTCAAAATCCTCTTCATCAACTTTTCTTTTGTTTTTCCGTGCAGCTAACAAGGCGGCTTCATTCACCATGTTTGCCAGATCGGCGCCGGAAAATCCGGGAGTGCCTTTTGCCAGATTTTTGAGATTAACGTCTTTGTCCATAACGATTTTTTTCGTATGAACCACAAGAACACCCTCCCGCCCGCGTACGTCTGGGCGGTCAACAATAATTTGGCGGTCAAAACGACCAGGCCGCAGTAGCGCAGAATCAAGCACATCCGGGCGGTTTGTGGCTGCCAGCAGAATGACGCCTTCATTAAATTCAAAGCCATCCATTTCTACCAGCAACTGGTTAAGAGTTTGTTCCCGTTCATCGTGCCCGCCGCCCAAGCCTGCGCCCCGGTGTCGGCCAACAGCATCCAGTTCGTCGATAAAAATGATGCACGGTGCATTTTTTTTGCCCTGTTCGAACAAATCGCGAACGCGGGAAGCACCCACGCCAACAAACATTTCAACAAAATCGGCGCCAGACATGCTGAAAAACGGAACACCTGCTTCACCGGCAACGGCTTTGGCAAGCAAGGTTTTGCCGGTTCCCGGAGGTCCCAGGAGAAGTGCACCCTTTGGAATTTTTCCGCCCAGTCGCTGAAATTTCTCCGGCTCCTGAAGGAATTCAATGATTTCACCCAATTCCTGCTTTGCTTCATCAGCACCCGCGACGTCTTCAAAAGTTATCTTGGGATAATTTTCTGTCCATAAACGCGCTCGTGACTTTCCAAAACTGAAAATACCTTTAGTTCCACCGCCGCCTTGCATTTTGCGGATAAGATAAATCCAAAATCCGATCAACAGTATCCATGGCAGTGCGGTAATCAGGTAGCCCCAAAGGCTGGGTGTATTGTGCTTGAAATTAACTTTCAGGCCGTATTCCGATTGCCATTTATCAATTGTAGTAAAATCCGGTTGCGTCGGCAATACAACTTTGAAGGACTTGGTCGAAAGGGCATTTGTACTGCCTGATCCGTTGTCTATTATCTTTCCCCGCAGTACCGTATCCTCGATAAGCGCTTCTTTGATTTTCCCGTCTTTCAAATCCTGGACAAATGTGTCATAGGAAATCGTTTCTTCGCTTCCTCTTTGGTTTGTTAATTGCTGGGAAACAAAGAGAGCGATAACAAAGATGCCTATCCAAAACAGCAATGTGCGTGAAGCTTTACGCCATTGGGGTCCGTCTTGCTTTTGTTTTGAGGAACCGGAACTTGGTGGCTTTTTGCCTCCCGAAGATCTTTTCGGCCGGTTGTCGCGGTATGAACTTTGGCTTTTTTTATTGTCTTTTGTCATTTTCATATAAAATTAATCCATTACATAAATTGCCGGTAGATTTCGCAAAATTTGCTTATGATCTAAACCGTAGCCAACTACAAACTCATTTGGAATTTCAAATCCGACATAATCAATATTATATTCAACTCGTGCGTTATCTTTTTTCAGGAGAAAAGATACAAATTTTAATGATGCCGGTTCAAGTTCCAAAAACTTTTTTTCCAAAAATCGAATGGACAAACCCGTATCCACGATATCTTCAACAACGAGAATGTGTCTGCCGCTAACTTCTGCGTTGATGTCTTTGAGCATTTTCACTTCGCCGGATGAAGTTGTGGCGTTCCCATAGCTCGAAATCTTGATAAAATCAACTTCCAGATCAATTTCAACATGCCGGACAATGTCCGCCATAAAGATGAAACCGCCGTTAAGCACGCCGATCATGATTGGGTTTTTATCACGATAATCTTCAGTGATCTGCTTGCCAAGCTCGCGCAGTCTTTTTTCGATTTTTTCTTCCGAAATAAGAATTCGAAATTTTCCGTCATAAACAACTTTTTCGAATTCTGATCTGTGTTTCAATATTTTTTTCTCAACTCAAGTTTTAGCACGCTTGATGTCTTTTCCGTAATTTTAAACCGTTCATCAAGGCGATGCCCGCATACCCAAACGATCCGGTCTTTGCTTTCAAGAATAGGGATGCTGTTTCGCATATAGACAGCAATTTTTTCGTCGATAAAAAAGTCCGACAACTTTTTGCTTCCGCCCAGATTAAGCGGCTGAAATCGGTCGCCGTGATGATATGTTCTGATCTTTAGTGGCAACTCGATACATTTTTCATCGATCCATTCGATGTTGCTGTCGGACATCTTGAGCACTTGCTTTAACGGTTTGGCAACTCTTTTTATTTCAAAAACAAGGTTGTTCCAAAGTTGATATTGGCCGGGAATATCCTGAATGAAAATTTCTTCCTGCTGTTTTTCCAGTTGGCCGATGAAAAGTTCGTCGCCGGAAATTACCATCCATAGATCAGATGATATTTCTAAGGATTTGTTCTGTTTTTTATTGATTAATGTTTTGATTCGTTCAAAGGTTTTGTAATCGAGTATCCTAAAGTCTTTTTTCAAGTCGATGAGCACGAACTCTAAAATGTATTTTTGCAAAACCCTAAAGTACGCCAAAAACTTGATAATATCAAGCACAATTTTGTGATTATCACGATACTTTAAACATCGAAGATAAGCATCCTCTCCCTGTCGCTGAAAATATTCGTCGATTTCCGTCATGTTTTCTCCCAATCGAACGAGCGTTTTTACAATATTGGGATTGAAATTTCTTGCCAGGGCAGGGATTAAGATGTGACGGATACGATTGCGCTGGTACGAAATGTCCGCATTGGTAGAGTCTTCGCGGAAGGAAAGATTTTGTTGCTGAGCATAGTTGTTAATTTCTTTCCTCGTGGCGAAAAGGAGGGGGCGGATATAAACGTCCCGGGACGGAGATATGCCGCTCAAACCTCGTACGCCGCTGCCACGAATGATGTGGCTGAGGATCGTTTCCCCCTGGTCATTGGCGTTGTGCCCCAGCGCAATGTGATCGAATTTATGTTCCTGTGCAACATGGGCGAAAAAATCATAGCGGCATTCCCGTGCTCCCATCTCGATACTTACTTTTTTTCTTTTTGAATAAGCACCAACATCCTCGCTGCCGGTAAAAAATAAAATATTATTTTTTTCACAAAGGTTTCCGACAAAAATCTCGTCTTCATTCGATTCCTCTCCGCGAAGGCGGTGGTTAAAATGTGCGACAGCCGGTTGCAGAGTCCATTCTTGCCGGATTTGCAGAAACAAATGCAGCAAAACAACGGAATCGATTCCCCCTGAGACGGCAATGAGTATCTTTTCCCCGGCGGAAAATAGTTTGTGTTTCTGATTATATTTTAGGAAAGCTTCCTGTAAGTTCAAGCTCATTGCCCTGCATTATTCAATGAAAATGCTTCTGGTGTTTCGCGTCTGTCAAATTGAAACAATGATTACTCTGTTAGTTCAGCAAACGCATCTTACGAATTACTCTCAGATATAAAAGTTTTTTTCTGAACTAAAGGAGCAATCATTATCGCAGTAAATCAAAAAGAAATCAGCCCGCTTCCGGCAACGGGCCTGCAGATAAACATATCGGGTTCGAGAGAAGATGGTTCATAGTAATCCCGAATCATTTTTGCCTTGAGATTTTCATACGAATTTTTGTGAACCAGTGCCATCATGCAGCCGCCGAGTCCTGCGCCTGAAAGCTGTGCTCCTTTTATTCCTTCCACGGAAAGCGCAATGTCTACCATCTTGTCGATTTCAGGAATGCTGCAACCGTACCCTCCCGGAAGTTTGGCCATGTTGCTAAAATGGGGGTTTTGCTGTGCGAGTTTGATTAATTTGTCCATGGCTTTATCCGAGTAGTCGAGATAAAATGGCTGGCCATCCGCACTGATGACGCGGTCGCCGTCGTGAGATATGTTCATCCAGCGGCCAAAGTCATCTATGCTGCCACGCTCCAAAAGAGAGGTGCAATAGCGGCTTCTTTCGTATTCTGCCAATCCGTAAATAACCACCTTCCGGATGGGATATTGATTCAAAGTCGTGGGAAATGATTGCAGCAAAGCATTTGCTTTCTCCTTGCCGAGTCTGTGGATCACTTCCTGGCGTGACATAGTCTCGGGCAGTATTTTCAACATCTCAAACAATTCAGGATATTGCAAACCCAGATGCGCCGGACTAAGATCACGCAGATGTTCGATATCCGCTGCCAAGTCGGGAAAAGATTGTTTTAAAAGCTCTTTGCCAATATGATAGCATGCAACGCGTTGATTAAAAACATCTCCTGCGCCATCCGTTTTTTTCGCTTTGAGGTGAGAATTGCAAACAACAAGCAGATGATCTTTGGGAAACCCCACTTTTTTGCCAAAAGAAGAGGAAAAAAACCAAGTTGCACGAGTTGGCCTTTTTGGGCAAGTTTCATTGCGGCATGATCACCGGCGCCGCCGCGTGTTCCCACGTACCATTCGCCTTCACCGCATAATTCAACAAATTGTTGGGAAGCAATATTGAGTTGATTTAATTCGACAACACCCTCGGCAATGGAGACAAAAAGCGCAGAAGATGAACTCAGACCTGCTGCAATGGGAATATCTCCTGAAAGCACAATATTCATTCCCTGAAATGGTCGGTTGGGAAACAAAGCCTGAAACCTCGCAATTGCCGCTTTGGCGTAGTTACTCCAGTCTCCTTTCATTTTACGGATCGTATCCATTACAAAATCAGAATTGACAAATTGGAACCAATCCTTTGTCGCAAGGGGATTAAGGATACTGTCAATCGAAAATTCACGATCAGGAAAACGATCCGATTGTATATTTCTCATAATGACGTTGCGGTCATCCTTACGCCGGCCAATCGCGGCGTAAACGTCTTTTTCCAGTGCGATCATATTCCCATAGCCACCCTGGTGATCGATATGTCGCCCCATAATGTTTAACCGTCCCGGGGCTCGTGAAATAATGACCGGATCATCACCAAAGTCTGCCAGATATTTATCCAGCATTTCGATGAGACGCTTTTTCTTTTCTTCTATCAGTTCCGACTCTTGTCCGTAAAGCGATGCAAAGCCGTGCTGCACTTGAGCATTTGCCGATTTTAAGGCAGCTAACCACTCACTGGGTCGACGGCCGCCGGGTTGATGTTCCTCAACTTTTATTCGCTTTTCTTTTAATGCATGCTTTATATTTTTCAGTTCCTCGGGTGTATTAAAGGCCATGATCTGCTCAGGCGACTTTACTTCCATTGTCTCCGTTTTTGCATCACCGCGCGCCAGGGTTTTTACAACATCTGTCAAATATTCCTCATTCTGTGCATTATCCGACCCAATTTGGTTGACGGCGTAAAAAAGAGCACCGGCTTTGAACAGATATACGGAAAGGTTGGCGCTACTGGCATTTTCCAGTTGAGCCAGCGGAATTTCGATGCTATTTATCTGGTATGTAAAGTCGCGGGCTGTAAAATATTTTTTAAGCAAATAATCATTTATCGGTTTACCGGCCTGGATAATTTTCCAAAGATCACCTAATGCGAGGGCGGCCTTTTTATCGTCCTGAAGTTCCTCAAGTACGATTTGTTTTATTTCTTCTGCGGATATTTCATTCAGTCTTGTGCGGGTTTTTAAAATATTCAATATTTTTACTTTGGCAATATCGAAAACCTCAACGATGCCGAGTGGAGAGCCGGATGGGGAACGGACAATCCTGCCTGAAGCAGGATAATGATTTGCCTTTCCGGTTGCCAGCAGCAGATCACAATCCCGGGCATAAAACTGTCCAATAAATTCCTGCAAAAAGGTTTTATCAATTATTTTATCCCCGGCCACGACAAGTACGTCACCGGTATAGTTGAGTGAGGCCAGCAGGTTTGCAGCGATTTTTGTTGCATGTCCCGTTCCCCGCTGGGACGCCTGGTAACAGTACAAAATATTGCTTCGCAAGGAGGACGCAGTTTGCATAACCTGCTCTGCCATTTGCCCCACGACCAGCAAATGACGATTAACGCCGCATGCCGCATAGGTTTCGACCGCTCTTTCAAGAACCGTTTTTCCGTCAAGAACAGTGCAAACTTTGTGCATATCCGGCATATTCATTCTTGTGCCTTTTCCCGCTGCGAGAATGATGGAAATAATACTTTGTTCACACATCGTTCAATCTCTCATTATAGCCAGGTTGGAGCATTTTTTTTGTACCAGCCGATTGCTCGTTCAAGGCCGGCAAAGACATCATATTTCGGAGAATAGCCAAGCAGGGATTTGGCTTTTGAAATATCCGCCAGCGAATGCTTGACGTCCCCGGGTCGGGGAGCCACGTATCGCGGTTCAATATTTTTCCCCAAAAGCTGAGCAAGCTTTTTGTACAGGTCGTTGAGGGTTATTCTGGCCCCACAGGCAATGTTGAAAACCTGACCGCAAGCAGCTTGTGGCGCAATACAAGCCAAAAGATTCGCTTCAATGACATTATCAACATAGCTAAAGTCGCGGCTTTGCATGCCGTCACCGTGGATTTCAGGGATCTGGTCGGACATGAGTTTTTTTACAAAAATGGGTATAACCGCTGCATAAGTGGAATTCGGATCCTGGCGTCTTCCGAAAACATTAAAATATCGCAGGCCAATGATTTCTATTTTATACAGGTCGCTGAAGATTCGTGCGTAAATTTCAGTAAAATATTTTGAAGCTGCATAAGGCGAAATTGGATTCGGGATCATGGTTTCGACTTTTGGCAGCGTGGCTGAATTCCCATAAACCGACGATGAAGAGGCAAAAACAAGGCGTTTTACGCCGGCATCTCGTGCTGCCAGAAAAATGTTCAAAGTGCCGTTGACATTATTTTCATTTGTTGCATCCGGGTGTTCGATCGAGCGCGGCACCGATCCCAGCGCACCCTGATGGAGAACATAATCAACGCCTTTGCATGCTCTTTTGCATGTTTCGAGGTCGCGGAGATCGCCTTCAATAACCTGAAGGTCTTTTTTCAGCGACACGAGTTCTTGGACATTCTGCCGTAATCCCGTTGCGAAATTGTCCAGGATGACAACCTGGTCATCTTGCATTAAAAGCTTTTCAGCCAAATTTGAACCAATAAAACCAGCTCCGCCTGTTACCAGGTATTTCATATTATTCTCCATTAACTTGAATATTGCCGGAATTTGTGATCTAATTATCTGAAAATTTCAGGAAGAATTTTGCACCCGTAGATCGTGGTTGTTAATGTAAGAAATTTGTTGATTTTACACAAACAGTAATTTATTATCCAATGGATAAAAGACAAATTCGACAAGTCGAAAAGCATGTCATCGCGAGGAGCGGAGCGACGAACAACCCCTTAGCAAACATTCAGATTGCTTCGCTTCGCTCGCAATGACAAAGGTTAGCCCCTATATCCGCACAATTTTCACAACCACCCGTAAGTGAGCTTTTACGATGCCTCCTGAAAAATTGTTGCATTCTATGATGTGTTTTGCTATATTTTTCCGGGAATTTTAAAATTTATTGCATGACAAGCAGAAGATGGGAATTTGATTATGCAGATGTTTCAACTATTGTAAGATTACGATAATCATCGGAGTGCAATCCCTTTATGGATTGCACAATGCGGTGCATAAAGGGCCGCATTCCTTGCCGAAAAGATGTTTAGCTGAGTTATTTGCATAATCATATTCTGGATATCATTTATTATCATTAGACCTGTGCAAGCCGGGGGAAAAAATTGTGTTTTCAAAATAGACATCATAAATTGATAAATTACAATAAAATATTAAGGCGCTAATAAAAGTATGTCCAGTCTGCAAAACTTGTTCAAAAATATCACCGGCAAGCATGTCATTGTTGTTGGCGATATTTATCTTGACGAATATATTCACGGGAAAATGGAAGCCGTTTCTGCGGAGGGGCCGATCCCGATTGTGAACAGTTATGAACGAACATTTATCCCCAATGCCGCCGGCTATGCAGCCATGTTGTTGAGTGACCTGGGCTTTAAAGTCCATTTGGCGGGTGTCGTTGGCGGTGATTCGAACGGCCAGGAACTGTTGCGAATTTTAGCTGAAAAAAATATCGATACGGATGCCGTTCTTCAGGTTAAGGAACTGACGACCAATTGCCAAACGCGAATCACTGTGGTCGGTGCGCACTATCCGAAGCAGGATGTGCTTCGAGTGAATACACCCCAACCGCTGCCTCTTGATCAGAATAGCATCGCTGCAATTCTAACCCAAATAAAAAGCGTCGCTCACCTTGCAGACGCGATGATTCTGGTTGACAAGAATGAAAATGTCATTACGGAAAAATTCGTTGGTCGGTTAAAATCAATTGCGGAAAAGAATCAGCTTGTGCTCATCGGTGATTCGGAACGAAACACATTGCTCTTTGAAGGATTTGATGCTATCACGGCAAATGAAAATGAAGCGGCACAGGCTATCGGAGACGGGAATGCGGATATCGACGGACTTGGCGAAAGGCTTCAATCGGAATTAAAATGCGGAACGGTTTTTCTTACGCGGGGCGCAGAAGGGATCACTGTTGCTGAACGCGGCAAACAGGCACGCCATCTTCCAACAAAGGCACGGGAGGTCTTTGATGTCAACGGCGCCGGGGAGGCCGTGCTCGCTGCAGTTGTGGCCGGGAAACTCGGTGGTCTGACTTCAATAGACACCGGCCGGTTTGCAAATATTTGCGCCGGTCTGGCCGTATCAAAACCGGGGCTGGCAGAAATTTCCCGGCAAGAGTTGGTGCGCTTTGAACAACGATTGAATGCCGAGATCACAGCGGAGAAGCTGCTCACCCTCGATCGTCTGAAACTCGTTGTCGATAAAGCCAGGGCCGATAAAAAGCGGGTGGTTTGGACGAACGGCTGCTATGATATTATGCACGTCGGACACATCCTTTATCTGGAAAAAGCGAAAGCATTGGGAGACATTCTGGTCGTGGGGTTAAACAGCGATGCTTCGGTGCGCAAATACAAGGGTCCGTTGCGTCCCATTGTTGAAGAAACCCAGCGTGCAAAATTGCTGACGTCATTGACCTGTATTGATTATGTCGTGATTTTTGATGATGAATCGCCCATCCGGTTGATCGAAAAACTTCATCCCGATATTTACGCCAAAGGAGGCGATTACACCATCGACACGATAAACCAGGAGGAACGCCATGTTGTGGAAGCTTACGGCGGCGAGATTGCGCTTCTGCCCGGCGTAGAAGGTATGTCCACCACAAATATCATTGATAAAATACTGGAAGCGTATAAAGACTGAAAAATTGCGTTATTTCTTTATATGAAAAATAACAGATTTTTAATCCCGACAAAAACCACTGACTTTCCGAAATCAGCAATCCGTCATCCGTTTTCTGATATCCGTCCCTTCACACCCATGTTCGTTCCAACGGCTTCCGCCACTTTAAGCAAGGGATCATCAGGAGTGACTCTTCGTGTCCGGCCACCGATTTCCGCCAAAGGTACGGAAACAATATCGTTTCCACGAAGAGCGACCATCCTGTTCATATTCCCGTCAACAACCAGTCGTGCCGCTGCAACACCGTAGCGCGTCGCCAAGATACGGTCGAAAGGCGTGGGCGAGCCGCCGCGTTGAATGTGCCCGAGAACTGTAGATCTTGTTTCCAGGCCGGTCTCATCCTCAATCTGATGTCCCAGTTGAATGGAAATGCCGCCCAGGCGAATTTGTTCGGGACTGTCTTTAACAATCCGGTTGATGACCTGTTTGCCGCCCTTTGGCTTTGCTCCTTCGGCAACGGCGACAATGCTGAAGCGGCGCCCCTTTTTACTTCTTTCAATAACTTTGTCGCAAATCACGTCCAGTTCATAATCGATTTCCGGAATGAGAATAATATCGGCACCCGACGCTAATCCTGCGCCCAGAGTAAGCCAGCCGGCCGTCCTGCCCATAATCTCCACCAGCATGACGCGATGATGCGACTGGGCTGTTGTATGAATGCGGTCGAGGGCTTCCGCCGCAATCGACAAGGCAGAATCATAACCAAAAGTCACGTCCGTGCCATAGAGATCGTTGTCGATGGTTTTGGGAACGCCAATAATCTGCACACCTTTTTGCGCCAGTTGGTTGGCAATCGTCATGGTGCCGTCTCCACCGATGCACAGCAGTGCTCCGATGTCGAGGTCTTGCAGGTATTTTATGACATCATCGGAAACGTCTTTTTTTACTAATTTGCCATTTTCCACAACGGGGTTTTCAAACGGATTGGCTTTATTGGACGTTCCGAGAATGGTTCCGCCTATCTGCAGAATCCCGGAAACATCATCGTATTTGAGTTCCCGAAGTCTGTGCTCGATTAATCCCTGAAACCCGTCTTCAAAGCCAAACACTTGCGCATGATGTTCGAGAATCAGCGCTTTTGTCGCTGCGCGAATGACCGCATTTAATCCCGGGCAATCGCCGCCTCCTGTGAGAATACCTATACGTTTTACATTGTTTTTCATTTCAAATTCCTTAGCTGGTAATTATGAATTTTTACGATTTGATCTTTTTGCAGATACACCCTGGGCAGCCTTTTCCCAAAACGGGAGATAACCTCATAAGAAACGGAGCCGATAATGCCGGCGATGTCGTGGGGTGAAATTTCCTCTTCGCCGTCGATTCCCATCAACGTGGCCGTATCGCCAATTCGGACGCTGGGGAAATCCGTGAGCCTGACGAAAAAAGCATCCATGCACAAACCGCTGACAATAGGGACTCTTTTCCCATGGATCAGCACTTGACCGCCGGA
>JAADGR010000227.1 GCA_013152225.1 Calditrichota bacterium | reverse complement strand
TTACCTTTTCAATGTTTCCGGTAAAAATTTTTGGTAAATGAAACAAGGTATAAAAAAAACCCGCACGGTGAATGATGCAAATATCCAACAGCCCGTCATCCGGTTTTGCATGAGGTGCGATAATGGCCCCGTTTCCCCAGCCCCTTTGGTTTGCGATATTGATCAATAATGCCGGCACCGCAACTTTTTTCCCATTGAATTTTATGATGAAAACTTCCGGATGATACTTTAAAAATTCCTTAAAACCTATCGTGAAATAAGGGATTGGACCGCGCAGACTTTTGTCATCGAACATTTTACCGATAAGCGCTTCAAAACCAAAACCTACATTAATAAAAAAATAGTGGGTTTCGATTCTGCCCGCATCGATAACACGCACTTGGCCGTCGATCAGGATTCCGGCTGCCCGACGAATCATCAAAGGTATCTCCATCGCGCGGGCCAGTCCATTTCCCGAACCCATGGGAATGATGCCAAGCGAGACATGAGAATGCAGCAACTCGGTTGCGACTTCATTTACCGTACCATCTCCGCCAATGGCAACAACCGCGTCGTATCCGTCGGCGGCTGCCTGCTGAGAAATTTCCCGGGCGTGGCCACGGTATTCTGTTTCAACAAAATCATATTCAAAAGGGGCGTCAGCAAGGGCGCTGTTAATGGCCTTGCGAATAAAAAATGGGCTGTGGATAATGCCCGATTTTGGGTTGTGAACAAATTTTACTTTTTTCAGATTCATAAGATACAAATTTAAGAATTATTCATTCATATTCAATTGCTTTTTACGTGCAACGAAAACCATGAGACCACTGCTAAAATCATACTCCTGCCCTTCAAAGCCTCCGTAAACGTTCAACACGTCAAAACCGGCCAGTCTCAACAAGGCTTCCATTTCGTAGCGAAAAACGTATCGGTAAATCATTTCACTTTTCGTTTTTTGCAAAGCACCTTTTTCAGATGAAAGATATGTATTGCTGATATTCAACAACTGCCTTGCGTAATCGTGTGTCACTTTGGTTTTGATGGTTACGCCGGAATCAGGTTGCGCAAATTCATCCTCGGTTATTTCGTCTTGCCATTCTTTTTGCGAAATAACGGAATACAAAGGAACAAAAAGATCGAATGCCAGAATACCCTCCGGCTGCAAATGATGATGGATGGATAAAAGTGTGGAAACCTGCTCATCCATGGTCAGGTTGTGCAAAAAAGCACGAAAAGGAATGATGCAAAGAGGAAATTCTTGTTGCAGCGAAAAAGATTGCATATTTTGTTTTGATAAAACAATATTGGATCTTTTTTGCGCAGGCAAGCGTAGGAGATTTTTTTCTGCTGCTTCCAGCATTTTTACTGAATTGTCAATTCCCCAAATTGTGTGTCCGGCATCCGCAAGAGGAATAGCGACGCGGCCGGTACCTGCACCGATCTCCAAAACAGGCGAGCCAAACTCGTCGGCCATGTTCAGATAAAAGTCGAGGTCATCATCTTTATGGCCATACTCAAGATCGTAAAATCCGGCAAATGAATCGTATGTTGGCGTTTTTTTCTTAATAGCTATTCCTTTTTTACAGACAATAAACAACAGGCCTTGTGATCGGTTACAAAAAAACCGCTGCAAGTTATCTTACAGCGGTCAAAATTATTTTATTTGCAATGTAGCTTAAATTTCCAGAATTTCTTTTTCTTTGAATGTGAGAATCTCATCGATCTTTTTAATGAAATCATCCGTTAATTTCTGCACATCATCCTGGGCGGTATGCATGCTGTCCTCGGATATGTCATGGTCTTTCTCTGCTTTTTTTAGTTTTTCATTTGCATCACGGCGGATGTTGCGGATTGCGATTTTCCCATCTTCTCCGACTTTTTTTGCCACCTTGACCAAAGATTGTCTTCGTTCTTCGGTGAGCTGAGGAATTGGAATTCGGATAACGATTCCATCATTCGCAGGATTTAGTCCCAAGTCTGATTTTAAGATTTCTTTTTCAATCTCGCTCAGCAGGCTTTTTTCCCAGGGCTGAACGACCAGCAGGCGTGGTTCCGGTGCACTGACATTTGCAACCTGTTTCAACGGAACTTTGCTGCCATAATAGTCCACGATAATACTATCCAGAATGGCGGGAGTTGCTTTTCCTGTTCGCAGCTTTGCCAGTTCATTGCGAATGCTTTCGACGGCAAGCTCCATTCTTTTCCTTGTGTCTTGTTTTGTTTCGTTAATCATATCACTCACCAATCACTTTTGTTCCAATCGATTCACCTAAAATGACTCTTTTAAAATTTCCGTGCACTTTTAAGTTAAAGACCAGTATTGGCAGTTCATTTTCCATACACAATGTGACCGCAGTAGTGTCCATTACTCCCAGGCGTTTGTTCACCACATCCAGATATGACAAGCTGTCAAATTTTATTGCATCATCATACTGCTCCGGATCCTTGTCATAAACGCCATCCACTCGTGTACCTTTTAAAATGGCGTCCGCTTCAATCTCAATCGCGCGAAGGGCGGCGGCTGTATCGGTGGTGAAATAGGGGTTTCCGGTACCTGCACCAAAAATAACGATTTTATTGTTTTCCAGATGAGAAATGGCACGTCTGCGAATAAACGGCTCTGCAAGCTCTTCCATTTTGATTGCAGTCATTACCCGGGTGTCAAGTTCGTATCGTTCCAGATAATCCTGCAATGCCAGCGAATTGATGACTGTTGCGAGCATTCCCATGTAATCGGCTGTAACACGATCCATGCCGCGGGCGCTTGCGGAAAGACCGCGGAAAATATTGCCGCCCCCGATGATGATGCCAATTTGAACGCCCATGTGGGCAATCTCGGCAATTTCCCGGCTGATCTGATCAACCGTTTGCGGGTCGATTCCCAACTTGTTGCTTCCGCCCATCAGGGCTTCTCCGCTTAACTTGAGCAGAACCCTTTTGAAAGCTGGTTTTCCATTTAAAGAGATATTTTTTTCCAAAGAGAAACTCTTCTTCATTTATACTTTAAATAAAAAGAGCAAAGCTGTTAACTTTGCTCAAAATAAATGTTTAATCTCCGAGTTGATAGCGGACAAAACGTCTGATTGCCATATTCTCTCCTAACTTTGAGATTTTCTCATTGAGGAGTTCTTTGACTGTTTTGTCCGGATCCTTGACAAAGTTTTGCTCCATCAGGCAAACTTCCTGATAATATTTATCAATTTTACCGGTGATTATTTTTTCAATAATCTGTTCGGGTTTACCTTGCTCGCGCATTTGTGCGCGATATATTTCGAGTTCTTTGTCAACAAGTTCCCGGGAGATTTGCTCGCGTTCAATTGCCAGTGGTTTCGACGCTGCGATATGCATGGCAATGTCTTTGGCGAAACGCTGAAACTCCTCGGTTCTGGCGACAAAGTCTGTCTCACAGTTAATTTCTACAAGAACCCCCAGTCTGCTTCCGGGATGGATGTAGGACTGAATTATTCCCTCAGATGTTTGCCTGCCTGCTTTCTTTTCTACTTTTTGCAGTCCTTTTTTGCGCAAATATTCAATTGCTTTTTCTATATTTCCATCGGTCTCGCTAAGCGCTTTTTTGCAATCCATCATACCAGCGCCGGTGATGTCCCGCAATTCTTTGACCTGTGCTGCCGTAATGGCCATTCCATCTTCTCCTTGATCTGTAATTTATTTAGTCACACTAGCTTCTTTTTCCTGAACCTGCCCGGGCTTTACCTCTTTTCCTTCCATCATGGTCGAAAATTCGCTCCGTCCCTCTTTACCTTCAATGATCGCATCAGCGATGGTGTGAGTAATCAGATTAATCGCTTTAAAAGCATCATCATTACTGGGGATGGGATAATCGATCAAGTCCGGATCGGCGTTGGTATCCAGCATGGCAAATACGGGAATATTCAACCGTTTTGCTTCGTGCAAAGCAATAGCTTCTTTTTTTGCGTCTACAAGAAACATCGCCGATGGCAGACCATTCATATCTCTGATTCCACCAAGAACCCGATCCAATTTTTCTTTTTCACGTTCAATGGAAAGAATTTCTTTTTTTGATAATTTGTCATACGTGCCGTCGGTTGCTTTTTTCTCCAAATTTTTCAGGCGTTTGATGCTCTTTCTGATGGTGATAAAATTTGTAAGAGTGCCTCCCAGCCAGCGCTCCGAGACATAGGGCATGCCACATCTTTCGGCTTCCACTTTGATGACATCGCGAGCCTGGCGTTTTGTTCCTACAAACATAACAACTCCGCCTTTGCGGACGATATTGGCAATTTCATCCGTTGCAGATTGGAGACATGACAGTGTTTTTTTAAGATCAATAATGTGAATGCCATTTCTCTCCATAAAGATGTATTGTTTCATCTTTGGATTCCATCTACGCGTAAGATGTCCGAAATGACAACCTGCAAGTAACAGTTGTTGAATGCTTACGTCCATTTCTTTCTCCATGATAAGGGTTTTCCCGCCATCCTTTTAAAAATATAAACCCCTTACAGGGGGCACCCAGTCAAAAAAGGATGTGTGTGATAAAATCTGAATTAACGTTTTGAAAACTGAAATCTTTTTCTTGCCCCGGGCTGACCATATTTCTTGCGTTCAACCATTCGAGGATCACGGGTCAGAAAGCCGTTCTTGCGTAAAATCGGTTTGAGTTCTTCATCCGCTTTCACCAAGGCCCTGGCAATTCCCAGCAACAAAGCTCCGGCCTGGCCTGATAACCCACCACCGTTTACATGCGCTGTGATATTGTACTTTCCTAAACATTCCGTTACAACAAGAGGTTGTTCGATAACCATTTTCAATGTGTCGCGTTTAAAATGGCCGAGCAATTCCCTGTTATTGACTTTGATTTCACCATTTCCGGGTGCTAAATAAACACGAGCGATGGCATTTTTTCTGCGCCCGGTTGCGTAATAATTGTTTTCCTTCATTCTTTCTCCTTAAATCCGAAAAATAATTTAGAACGGAAATGCTTCCGGTTTTTGTGCCGTATGAGGATGGTCCGAGGATGTATAGACTTTTAGCTTTTTCAGCATCTGTCTGCCAAGACGATTATGGGGCAGCATTCCACGAACTGCTTCATGAAGAATAAATTCCGGTTTATTCTCCATCATGCGTTTGTACGGCGTTACTTTTAATCCACCCAGATATCCTGAATGACGATAATACTTTTTTTGCTCAGCTTTTCTGCCAGTTACGCGAATTTTATCGGCATTGATTACGACAACAAAATCACCGGTATCAATATACGGCGCCCAGATGGGCTTGTGTTTTCCTCGAAGAACCTGTGCAATTTTACTGGCCAGGCGCCCCAAAACCATTCCATCCGCATCCACGACATACCATTTTGCGTCGATATCCTGTAGCTTTGGTGAATATGTTTTCAAAATAATATGTTTTCAAAATAAAATCTCCTTCGTTGGTTCAAATAAAGCCGCGCAATTTATAAAAAAATAACAAAAGATGCAAGATTTTTTTAATATCAACAAATTGATTTCAATGTGTTTAATATTTAGGAAGGTTTTCTATGAAAACATCTTTATATAGACAAATTTTCCCAATAAATCCCTTTATTTACAACGCTTTTGACGAATCCATTCAATTTCCAGCCGCCAAAGGGAGAATTTCTGGAGAGGGATTTGAAAGCGCGGAGATTAACTGTCCAGCTTTTTTTCGGATCAAAAATCGTCAGGTTGGCGTGCTCGCCCTCGGCAATACCTGGTATGGGCAAGTTGAGAATTTTTCTTGGAGAAACACACATTTTTTCTATAGCCTGCTCCAGTGTAATGATGCCGTCCATCACGATCTTTGTATTGATCACCCCGAGCATTGTTTCCAGGCCGATGATGCCGAACGGCGCAGCATCGAATTCCACATCTTTTTCTTCAATGCTGTGCGGTGCATGATCGGAAGCAATGGCATCGATGGTTCCGTCTTTCAAACCTTCTTTCAATGCGTCGACATCCTCAGCCGTTCGCAACGGAGGATTCATCTTGAGATTTGTATCGTAAGAAACAAGCGCATCTTCCGTGAGAGCAAGGTGGTGCGGCGTCACTTCGCAGGTTACATTGATCCGTTCTTCCTTGGCCCGACGGACAAGTTCAACCCCGCCTTTGGTGGATATATGCGCTATATGTACTTTGCCGCCGGTGTATTTTGCCAGAAGAATATCCCGGGCGATGAGTATTTCTTCACCCACATCGGGAATTGGTGGAATGCCAAGCCAGGTCGACATTTTCCCTTCGTTAATATGCCCACCCTCGAACAAATTCATATCATCGCAGTGATCGATGATTGGGACGTTGTACATGCTCGAGTATTCCAGTGCATGACGCATGACCGCCGAATGAACGACCGGCGCACCGTCATCTGAAAATGCAACAACGCCGGTTTTTACTAACTCGCCCATTTCAGTGATTTCTTTGCCGGCGCGATTTTTCGTCACCGCAGCGATCGGGAAAATATCCACCAGTTCATCTCTTGCACGCTCTTTGATAAATTGTACGACATTTTGATTATCACACGCAGGGCTGGTGTTGGGCATCGTACAGACAGCGGTGAAACCGCCGGCCATGGCTGCGGCACAACCGCTGTGCACGGTTTCTTCATCTTCGCGGCCCGGCTCGCGAAGATGAACATGCATGTCGATAAGACCGGGCACGATCCAGCACCCGGAAACATCAATGACCTTGCCTGAAAAACTTTTTTCATCGATGACGCCGAGCTTGTCTATGTGTCCGTCAATAATGGCAACATCCAGTTTTTCATGTTTTCTTGAAACAGGGTCGACAATATCTCCCCCTTTTAGCAAAATTTTATCGCTTTTTTTCACGCTTTTCACACCTCTGTTTTAATCTACGGATCCTTCTAATCCTGACAAAAGATAAAGCACAGCCATCCGCACGGCAACACCATTTGTTACCTGATTCAGAATAATGGAAAAATCGGCATCGGCAATATCACTGTCCAGTTCGATGCCGCGGTTGATAGGTCCGGGATGCATAATGGTGATTTCTTTGTTTGCGCGTTCAAGCCGCTTCAGGGTCACACCAAACTCCGCATGGTATTCACGAATTGAAGGAAACAGGCCGGATTCCTGGCGTTCAAGTTGAATGCGCAGCACATTTAAAACATCTGCCCATTCGATAACTTCATCCAGGTTATAATTAACATTCACGCCCAACTCTTCGACATTTCTGGGAATGAGCGTTTTGGGGCCGCAGAGCATGACTTGAGCACCCATGGTTTTTAAACCGCGAATGTTTGAACCGGCCACACGACTGTGGGAAATATCACCGATGATGGCAACTTTTAAACCTTCCAGTGTCCCGAATTTTTCCTTCATACTCATCATATCCAGCAGCGCTTGCGTGGGATGCTCGTGGATACCATCCCCGGCGTTGATGACGGCGGCATCCATGCATTGCGTTAAAAAAAACGGCACACCGGAAACAGCGTGCCGCACAACGACCATATCAATTTTCATCGCCTCTATGTTCCTGACCGTATCTTTAAGGGTTTCTCCTTTTTTTACGGAACTGGTAGATGTTGAAAAATTCACAGTGTCTGCCGACAATCTCTTTTGCGCCAATTCGAAGGAGATTCTTGTTCGTGTGGATGGTTCGAAAAACAAATTAACGATTGTTTTTCCCCGTAAGGTGGGAACTTTGGGGATGGGCCTGCTCAATATTTCTTTGAATGATTCTGCTGTGTCTAAAATGGTCTGAATGTCCGATTTTGAAACGCCTTCTAATCCAAGCAAGTGCGAAATAGACAGCGCCATCTAATTCTCCTCCTCTGGGGCTTCGACAAGTAAAACGCAATCCTCCTTGTCCGTTTCGAGAAAGCGGACCTGAATTTCTTCGCCGACGGATGTTGGAATATTCTTCCCCACATAATCAGCATGAATGGGTAATTCACGATGGCCTCGATCCACCAGCACGACGAGCTGCACGCTTTCCGGACGGCCGAAATCCATGAGGGCGTCCATTGCCGCGCGTGCCGTTCTGCCGGTGTAAAGAACATCGTCAACCAGGATGACGTCTATCCCATCGATGTGGAACGGGATGTCCGTTCGCTGCACAATGGGTTGTTTGAGACGCTTGCGGAAATCATCCCGATAAAGGGTAATATCCAGGATACCGAAAGGAACTTTTTTCTGTTCTATTTCTTCAATTTTGTTCACTATCCTTTCAGCCAGCGTTGCGCCGCGGGTGCGAACGCCCACCACGGCGATCCTGTCGGCGCCGCGATTGCGTTCAATGATTTCATGCGCCAGCCGGGTGATTGTTCTTTTTAAACCTTCATCATCAATGATTTTTGCAATAATTTTTTGACTCATCTTCATATCCATATCCACGTAAATTGATGATTAAACAAAATTAAATCATCAATTGAGTATCTGCATTCCTCGGATTATTTCGTAGTATCTTGTTATGCAGTTTAAATAACACAAAAAAATACCTTCTGCAAAGGGGCAAGAAGGTACACTCGATGCCCCTTACCGCCTCTCTGGGCCAGTTTAAAGGGGAATATTCATTGCCAAAGTTTAGTAATAAAGAGTGATAATTGCAAGCTAAAAATGGCTTGCTTCTTTAGTATAAAATACTTAGAATTTATGAGTCTTTAGTAAAAGACTCTGTCTGGGTTGAGGTAAGGGCACAATTTTTGTACCGGTGGTAACGACAGATGAACTCCCGCTTTCAGCTTGACGCCTGGAACCTTCTGTCCAGTCTCCAGAAGATTACTACAATTCGTTTTTGAAGCATGTTGGAGGATTCTCCATGCAATTAAGCAAAATATTAGTCATGGCTGTTTTACTGTTGAGCGGTACATTCGTGCTTTCGTATTCTCAAAGCCGAAAAGGACAATTGGAACTTGGTGTCGATTTTTCTGCCCTGCGTCTTTATGGGGGAGTTGAAAAAAGTTCGACTATCAGCGGGAAAACCGGCCTCCGCGTTAATTTTTTTACAACAGATTTTCTTTCCGTGGGTTATAACTGGAATTACGGTACGGTACGTCCGAAAAAGGGTGATTCGTACTTTGCGGCTGATCCTGCCCTTCCATTTAAAACGTTTCTGTCTTATCATCTTTTGGAAGCGACATTTTATCCCGTTAAAAATAAGAAATGGCAGCCTTTTATTTCCGCAACAACCGGCTTGTTAAAGTGGGACGTTCGCAATATTTCAAACGGCGGCTCTCTGTTCAAAAACGGCTTGTTTTATGGAGAAAGTTTGAACAAAGGCGCTTTATTTAATGCGCTCTTGGGCTCGAAAATCGGAATTGTGCGCAATATAAAAGACAATTGTACTGTAAAACTTTTTTTTAATTTTACACATATTTTCGACCAGCGAAACGACAATATCGGCACCAATGATATCAATAACCAGATACTCGATCTCGGCTTGGGGTTGTCGTATAAGTTTTTTGTCACCAGGGATTCCGATGGGGACGGTATCGACGACAAGCACGACGCAGCACCCTTTGAGGCAGAAGATTTTGACGGTTTTCAGGATGCGGACGGCGCACCGGATTATGATAATGATGGCGACGGCATCATCGATCAGTTGGATAAAGCGCCGCTTATCCCGGAAGACATTGATGGATTCGAAGATGACGACGGTGTCCCTGACCTGGACAATGACTGGGATGGCATTCCCGACAGTCTTGATGGCGCTCCGAATCAGCCTGAAGATTTGGATGGTTACCAGGATGACGATGGCGTGCCTGATCTGGATGATGACGGCGACGGCATTCCTGATTTGTGCGATGCGTGCAAGGGGCAGGCTGAAACATACAATGGTTACCGCGATGACGATGGCTGCCCGGATGAGGTTCCCAAGCCGCTGGTGAAAAGGGGGGAGCGAATTGTTTTAAAGGGCGTCAATTTTGAATCAGGCAGTGCCAGACTTGTA
>JAADGR010000006.1 GCA_013152225.1 Calditrichota bacterium | reverse complement strand
GAGACGAATAATTTCGGCTTTTATATTGAACGAAAAGCTGACGACAGCCCTTACACGGAAATCGGTTTTGTCAAAGGTAACGGCACAACGCAATCTGCAAATTATTATTCCTTTGATGACAAACCGCCACTTTCCGGCAAACTGACTTATCAGCTTCGCCAGGTAGATTTTGACGGCACTTTCAGTTCTTCAAAAGCTGTGGAGGTACATCTCGCTCCAATGCAGAGCTTTCTCCTTCCCGCCTATCCTAATCCATTCAATAGCAGCACTGTGATAAAATTTAATCTGCAAAAGGCGGAGCACGTAAAAATTCGCATCCTGAATATTCGCGGGGAGCAGGTTCGCGTTCTGTCCGATCATCAGATGAAAGCCGGGGAACATACTCTTCATTGGCGGGGAAAGAATGCCAATGGTGTTCAGGTACCAAGCGGTACGTATTTTATTCAGCTTGTCTCAAAACAAAGGACGCTTGCGGAAACGGTTGTCCTGATAAAATAATAAATCAGCTTGATAGTTTTCAAATTGATTTGTATATATAAAAGAACGGTCTCTAACCGAAAGTTTTTATAACGGGCATTAACACCGATCCAAAACTGCAGAACGTAAATTAAAATTTGGCGGTATTTTCGAATGAGTTTGGTGCAATTTTTTAGGTTTAGCCTCGGCAGTTTTGGGCGGGTTATACGCAAACCGTTAGCCTGCTGCAGTTACTTCGCAATCATCGTGTTGCAGAGTGACGAGGTAATTAATTAAATATAGGAAATAATGTTTATGGAAGCAGTTCGAGTTCAACAAGTCGTTGCGAAAGATGGTGAGGTTTTGGTCAGAGGGATACCTTACAAAAAGGGCCAAGTTGTTGAAATTATCGTGTTGCCTCAACCCATGATAGCCACGCCACGTTCGCACTTAACTGTACGTCAGTTGCGGGAGTCAGGGCTGATTGGTCTTTGGAAAGATCGTTATGACATTCGAGACAGCGCAGCCTACGCTCGTCGATTGAGGGAACAAGCTCAAAAGCGCGGAGACATCGATTATGATTTTACTGGATAGTGATGTAATGATCGACCTGTTGCGTCAGTATCCACCAGCAATGAGGTGGTTCGACGCCCTCGATGACGAAGAAGAGCTACTCTTACCTGGGTACGTCGTAATGGAACTTATTCAAGGTTGCAGAAACAAGGCAGAGCAAGAGAAAGTGCAGCATGAGTTGGCGACCTACGGGGTAGTGTGGCCCGCGCCTGCGGATTGTGACGAGGCGCTCAGCGTTTTCACGGAATATCATCTCAGTCACAATGCTGGACTGCTCGATGCGCTCATCGGTCAAATAGCGGTAACATTGAAAGTACCATTTTACACATTCAACCAGAAACATTATCGCTTTATTCCAGAATTGCGGACCCAGCCTTACGAAAAAATCACTTAGCGTAACTACTTGGTCTGCTGCGGTTTGTTGTCGAGCAAGCTGTTTTCTTTTTATAATATTCCACCTCGGGGCCGGTAAATTTTGCTGTCGAAGCGAGAATTTTGCGGCGTTCCTTTTCCGTCAGTTTCCTGAATGATTTGGCAGTCCCGGAATTCTGCACAACATGTTCCGGCAAATCACAACCGGAGACAATCACCGAAACCGGCAAATTCAAGACATAGGTAAGAGACTCCTGAACGGATGCTACCTTATGTTCCAGAATTCTCCCGTTGGCTATCGTCTTCATGGCAATGACCCCCAGATTATGTTCGAGCGCTTTTGGCAGCACCATTTTTGTGAAACTCAACTGATGCGGATCGACAAGATTGACCGGCATTTGTATGGTGTCGAGTAGCTCGTGGTGTTTCAAAGCCTCCAAATGAGCATGCGGATCGAAATGCCCGGTTATCCCTATGAAACGAATTTTTCCTTCCTTTTTTGCCTTTGTGGCCACTTCAAAAGCCCCGCCGGGTGCAAAAATTGTATCGACATCTTTTTTCGTTTTAATGCTGTGAAATTGCCACAAGTCGAGATGATCCGTTTGCAGCCGTTTCAAAGTCAGGTCCAGTTCTTTTTGCGCTTCTTCCTTTGTCCTTTTTGTAGACTTTGACATGAGGAAAATTTTATCCCTCCGCCCTTTTAATCCCTTACCATAGAGCGTCTCGCTGCGCCCATCCTGGTAGCTATGCGCCGTATCAAAAAAGTTAATGCCGACATCAAAAGCTTTGCTGATCACATCGAGTGCAACCTTGTCATCTTTGATGCGCCCAACAGTCCAACCGCCCAGGCCCATAATTGTGACTTTTTCTCCGGTCTTGCCAAGCACGCGTTTCGGAATATCCCCTTTGAATTCTGCAACAGGATAAGCGAATAACGCACGAAGCAGTGGATCAGCCATAGCAAATGCTATTGCCGTACTTGTGCTATTTCTAATAAATTTTCGGCGATTCATTTTACCCCTCACTTTAAAAACTAATTTTGGCCAATTGATTTAAGCTTCTCATCACCAGGCACTTTTCTTAAAGAAAGGAAAAAGTATCCGACAGTGAATCAAGCCTTAACAATCCTGTTGATCCTTCTGATCGTATCATCCATTTGCATCCTGTTTTCAAAACCGATTGTCATGGCGTCCACATTGCCGCTTTTCAGAACAAAATTGAGCGACGCTTCGCGCTCTTGCTCTTTCACCAATTTGCCGCAGCCAAATATCTTCATACCGATCACACCTTTGCCGCTGTCGTATGCTTTTTTAATGACAGGCATGACCTTTTCCGGCGTGTCATCCATGCGCACGCCGACGGGATTAATTCGTGTCAGCAAAACCTCCAGCCAATCGCTGCCGGCAGCGGCTTTGAGCGCACCGAGAGAATGACAGGAAGCACCCATGGTGCGGATGATTCCTTTCTCCTTCGCCTCGGAAAGGTCATCGCGCATCCGCTTTTGCTCCTCTGGCCAATTGGGTGATGTCTGACTGTGAATCAGGACTATATCCAAATAATCTGTGCCGATTTCCTTGCGGAAACGATCCAGCGCCTTCGGCGCACTTTGTACCTTTATCCAGTTATTCGGTGCAGTCCAGATTTTCGTCAAAATGACGACCTTTTCGCGCGGAATATATTTTAATGCTTCCCGCAAAAAAGTGTGTGACCCGTAAATATCAGCAACATCGAAAAATGTAATTCCGGAATCAAAAGCGTGCTGCGCAAGATCGACAAATCCTTTTACACCAAGTTTTGTCTGATCCGATACATGTTTCCATCCATGTGTCCCGGTTCCCATTGCTAAACGAGACAACTTGATTCCCGATTTTCCAAGCACAACCTGATCGATTTTTGTCTTCGCTGCTAAAGTTTCCTGTACACCGTAAATGCTCAGACCCGCCGTCATTGTGGCAGTGCCTTTAATACTGTTCTTTATAAAACTTCTACGCGTTATTTTTTTCATTACAAACCTCACGAGTTTTGCGCATGAATGGAATTTCCATTTATAACATGAAAATATGAATCATAATTCCGCTTCTCCCCTGCAAAGGCGCTGAAAGGCTATAGATGGTAAAACAACCAATGATAACAAAGCCGCGTATCATACAAACAATTCGTTGGATAAAAACCTTGACATAATAGCACAAAATACTAAATTATTTTCCACCGGTCAATGCAGGAATTGCATTGTTAATTACGGATAATTCAATTCGCTTTTAAAACTCATCGAGGAGAAACCGCTTATGAAAGGATTTTGGATTATGCTGCTTGCATTTACAACAATGGGAGCATTGGCTTCCCCACAAACCGCAGCAAGTGCGCCGCAGAGCATCTTTCCGTATCATTATCAGGTAAAAACTCTGGCAAACAAACTCAAAGTCATTCTCATTCCCATGGAGAGCAATGGTCTCGTCTCTTATTACTCGGTTGTCAGAACGGGATCGCGCGATGAATATGAAAAAGGACACACCGGTTTTGCCCACTTTTTTGAGCACATGATGTTTCGCGGCACAAAAACCTATCCCGGCAATGTCTATGATCATATAATGACGGAAATAGGTGCCGATGCCAACGCGTACACCACCGACGATTATACTTGTTTTCACCTCAATTTTGGCAGAGAAGATTTGGACACGGTGATGAAGCTGGAAAGCGACCGTTTCATGAATCTCTGGTACACAGAACAGGCTTTTAAAACAGAAGCCGGAGCGGTTCATGGAGAGTATTTGAAAGGTCTCTCCTCTCCATGGTCACATCTTGAAGAAAAACTGATGGAGACCGCGTTCAAAAAGCATACCTACCGTCACACCACCATTGGTTTTCGCAAAGACATCGAAGCGATGCCAATGATGTACCAGTACAGTCTCAATTTTTACAAACGTTATTATCGCCCGGAGAATGTTGTTCTGCTCATCATTGGCGACATTGATTCGACCGCAACAATGAAAAAAGTTCAGAAATATTATGGCTCATGGAAAACAGGATATGTTGCGCCAAAAATTCCCAAAGAGCCGGAACAAAGAAAAGAACGCCGCGCGCAGGTCATCTTTTCCGGTCGTACGTTGCCGATCCTGACTCTCGCGTATAAAGGACTGGCTTTCGATCCTGAAAACATTGATTATGCAGCAATTGATATTTTTAACAATCTTGCTTTTGGCGAGACCAGTGAACTTTACAAAAAGCTGGTCATCAAAGAACAGCGCGTGCAATTTCTCAGCGCTGATTTGGGTATGAATCGCGATCCCAATTTGATCACCATTATAACAATGGTCAGAGATAAAAATGATGTCAAAAATATCGAACATGAACTGGAAAAAACAGTACAAAAATTTCAAAAGGAACTGGTTTCCCCCGAAAGACTAAACATTCAACGCAACCACAGTCATTATGGTTTTTTGATGAATCTTGATACGCCGGAAAAAGTGGCCGGTACGCTTGCGCGCGTTGTTGCCGTAACTGACGGCATTGACGCCATCGACAAGTATTATGCAACACTCGCTCAGGTCACGCCAAAAGATATTCGTAAAGTGGCGAACAAATACTTTGTCAAGCAGAAAAGAACTGTGGTCGTGCTTAAAGGAGGGAAATAGGATGAAAATAGCTATTATCACAATACTCGTGGGACTTTTTATCATGTCATGTACACAAACCCAATCCGAACGCCTTGTTCTGGTCGCTTCAAAAAGTGATCCGACGATATCTGTGCGTCTTCTTTTTCACGTCGGTTCTCAGGACGATCCGGTCGGCAAAGAGGGACTCGCATCCATCACCGCCGAAATGTTGACGGATGCATCCACTTTGAAAAACAGTTATGACCAGATATTGCAAAAGCTTTATCCCATGGCCGCAGGTTATGGTGCCCAGGTTGACAAAGAAGTGACAGTGATTACCGGCCGGGTTCACAAAGATAATTGGGAAAAGTATTATCAGCTTTTAAAAGAAGCTGTTCTGGTACCCGCCTTTAAAGAAGATGATTTTACACGAATTAAAAATCAAACTCTGAATTATCTCGAAAATACGCTGCGCTATTCGAGCGATGAAGAACTGGGAAAGCAAGTTTTAAACCAGTTCATTTTCGAAGGCACTGCTTACGGCCATCCCGAAGCCGGTTTGATCGAAAGTGTAAAAAAGCTGACTGTGGACGATGTAAAAGCGTTCCACAAAAACTATTTTACCCGGGATAATTTGACCATTGGTCTGGGCGGCGCAATAACCGACCATTTGGCCGCACAGGTTAAGAACGATCTTGAAACATTGCCGAAATCTTCAGGCATCCGGCATCCCGAAATAAACCCGCAAATTATTGACGGACTTCAAGTGGAACTGGTGGAAAAGGAAACCGGCTCCACAGCCATCAGTTTTGGTTTCCCCATTGATTTGCAACGGGGCGATGCGGATTTTATGGCTATATGGCTGGCAAATTCGTGGTTGGGCGAACACCGCAATTCCAGCAGCCACCTTTACCAGGTCATCCGTGAAAAACGTGGGTTGAATTACGGCGATTATTCCTATATTGAAGCATTCCCCATGGCGCACGTACGCCAATTTCCGCCGCCCAATGTCGGACGACACCATCAAATCTTTCAGATTTGGATTCGTCCCGTACAAAACCATGCGCGTTTATTTGCATTGAGAGCCGCAATACGGGAATTGCAAAAACTTGTAGATAACGGCCTGAGCGAAAAAGATTTTGAACTGACGCAAAAGTTTCTCGGCAAATATTACCTGCATTTTGCCCCGGCGACTATGGGCAGATTAGGCTACCGCCTCGATGATTATTTTTATGGGCTGAAAGGAAATTTCCTGGACATGTTTCCCGATAAAATAAAAGCGCTGACGCGGGATGAAGTGAATGCAGCGATTAAAAAGCACCTGCAATATAAAAACATGAAAATTGCCATGGTCACCCAGGACGCTGAATCACTCAAAAAAGCGCTCGTCGAAGATCAACCCAGCCCTTTGAAATACAGCAATCCCAAGCCGCAGGCTGTGCTGGATGAGGATAAAGAGATTGAAGCTTATCCGCTAAAAGTTAAAGCGGAGAATGTAAAAATCGTAAACATCAAAGATGTATTTTTACACTAATTCTCCCCCCGGACTCTTCAAAACCCCGGATGTCGCGCTCTCTGCGACTCCGGGTGTTTCGATCTGGATACAGCCAAGACATTGCAAAACACGGTGAACATCCCCAACAAGATTCCATCCCTGAATGACATCGCTGAGGGGCAAACCCGGACGTCATTACGTTCACCAAACATCCAAAGGTTTGGTAAACGTCGAACAGCAAAGATGTGTTTCCATACCCATTCTTTCCCCGGACTCTCTGCAACTATTCAAAACCCTGGATGTCGCGCTCTTTGCGACTCCGGGTGTTTCGATCTGGATACAGCCAGGACATTGCA
>JAADGR010000031.1 GCA_013152225.1 Calditrichota bacterium | reverse complement strand
TCATCTTAATCGACGAAAGTTTATAAAACGTGCAGGTGCCGCCGTTGCGGGGGCAATTGGGTTTCCGTATCTCATTCCGGCATCTGCTTTGGGCAAAAACGGTACGGTTGCTCCGAGTAACAGAATTACCATGGGTCTTATCGGTGCCGGCGGACAGGGAACGTATGACATGAAAGGTTTCCTGGGAAAGTCCGAGGCGCATGTTCTTGCCGTGTGCGATGTGGACACGAATCACCGTAACAGGGCGCGGGATATGGTCAATGAAAAATACGGCAACAAGGATTGCTCAACTTATAACGACTTTCGCGATTTATTGGCGCGCAAGGATATCGATGCTCTCATCATTGCGGTGCCGGATCAGTGGCATGCTATTGCAGCCATCCTTGGTGCGCGGGCGGGCAAAGACATTTATGCGGAAAAACCTCTGGCCTACACTATTTCCGAAGGCCGTGCCATTGTAAACGCCGTTGAAAAATACGGCATCGTCTGGCAAACGGGCAGCCAGCAGCGTTCGGAACGAAATTTTCGTTTTGCCTGCGAGCTTGTTCGTAACGGACGCATCGGCGAAGTGCATACGGTCAAAGTCGGGCTTCCTTATGGAAACAGCATCCAGAAAAGAAGCACCAAACCGGCCCCCGTACCTCAAGGCTTCGATTACGATATGTGGCTCGGCCCGGCACCGAGAGCGCCGTACAGTCCGGCGCGCTGTTTCTGGAATTTCCGCTGGATCAGTGATTATTCCGGCGGGCAGATTACCGACTGGTCGGGGCACCATATCGACATTGCCAACTGGGGCATGAACACCGAGCACTCTGCGCCGGTGGAGATTGAAGGTTCCGGCAAAAGCGAAAGACGGCCTTTTTGACACGGTCGAAGCGTATCGCTTTGTGTGCAAATATCGCGAGGGTTTTACCATGATTGTTGCCGACAGCAGGCAAATCAAAATGGGCGTGCGCTTTGAAGGGACAGAAGGGTGGGTGCATGTAAACAGGAGCGGCATAGAAGCCGGCCCGAAATCACTGCTCAAATCGGTCATTAAACCCAATGAAATTCATCTCTACAAAAGTGATGATCATAAGCAAAATTTACTGGATTGTGTGAAAACGAGATCGCAAACCGTGGCGCCCGTTTATGCCGGTCATCATTCAATAATGGTCGGACATCTTGGGATTGCTGCTATGAAGCTCGGGCGGAAACTCCGATGGAATCCTGAAACGGAACGGTTTATCAACGATTCGGAAGCTGATCGTTTACTCTCGCGTCCTATGCGCAGTCCTTGGCATCTCTATTTATAAAGTGGAGGAAGATAACTTTTGACAGACAATAAAAAAATGGATCGACGGGAATTTTTTAGAAATGGAGCAGGACTCGCAATCGCAGCGAGTGTATTTCCAACGATCGTTCCGTCCACGGTTTTCGCTAAGAGCGCTGCGGTACTACCCGGAAATAAGATAACCATGGGCTGCATCGGTGTGGGCTGGCAGGGAACAAGCAACATGAACAACTTTTTAAAAGAGCCGGATGTTCGTGTTGTAGCGGTTTGTGATGTTGACAAAGACCACCTGGAGAATGCCCGCAATTTGGTAAATAAAAAATACGGCAATCAGGATTGCGCCGTTTACCATGATTTTCGCGAGCTTTTGGCGCGAGATGATATCGATGTGGTCTCTCTCGGATTGCCGGATCACTGGCACGCCATTCCGGCCATAGCAGCAGCGGAAGCGGGTAAGGATATTTATGGCGAAAAGCCGTTTTCGCATAGTCTTGTTGAAGGCCGCGCTATGTGCAATGCGGTTAAAAGATATGATCGTATTTGGCAAACCGGAAGTTGGCAAAGATCGCAATCCAACTTTCGTTTTGGCAGCGAATTGGTGAGAAACGGTCGCATCGGCAAAGTGCATACTGTTGAAGTGGGGCTGCCGTCCGGTCATACGGATTTTGCCGGAACCAAAGGACAGGACAAATTCACTACCCCGCCAAAGGAACTTGATTATAATTTTTGGGTTGGGCCGGCGCCTTATCTGCCTTATGCAAAGTCCCACGTTCATAAAAACTGGCGCTGGATGCTGCAATTTGGCGGCGGCCAGCTTATGGACTGGGTCGGTCACCATTTGGATATTGCCCATTGGGGCCTGGGACTGGAATACACCGGGCCAATCGAAATTGAAGGGCATGGCGATTATCCCAGGGATGGTCATTATGACACGGCAACGAAATACCGCATTCATACAAAATATGCGACTGGTGTGGAAATTATTATTGCCGGAGGATACCCGGAAATTCGCGGCGGCACAAAGTGGATCGGAGAAGACGGCTGGATTTGGGTCAATCGCGGCGGCAGGATTGAGGCGGAGCCAAAGAGCGTATTGCAGGAGAAAATAAGGCCGGAAGATATTCATTTGTACCATTCTCCCGGACACTGGCGGAATTTCATTGATTGTGTGAAAACACGCAAAACAGCCATTGCCCCTGCCGAGGTTGCGCATCGCTCCGCTACGCCCGGGCATTTGGGACAAATCGCCATGTTATTGGAAAGAAAAATCTATTTTAATCCGGATACGGAAGAAATTATCGGCGATCCTGAAGCATCAAGAATGCTTTTCAATTCGATGCGTGCGCCGTGGAATGTGAAGATTTGATGTTTTATTGTAAAGCGGAGAAAAATACCAGATAATAAAAAATGCACTGTAATTTAAATAACTAAACGATGAGGGATGGAAATGAATCAAAAGTCAAATAGCAGAATTTTCGTCATTGCGCTCGTTTGCTTGTTAACGTTCAGTTTTATCAACGTTACTGTGGCAAGTGCAGCCAGTCAAAAAGTTGATCTTCACAAGATCGACAAGTTGTTGAAAAAGATCAGGAAATACAAATTCGGAGACAGCAGGGAGAAGCTTACGGAATTGAGCGCTGTACTTCGTTCTGCGGGTAATTCACCGGACGTTTTGCTGCAGATTGAAAGGCGCTTTGATAATTTTCTTAATTCCAAGGCAACCTTTGCCGGCAAGCAATTCATCTGCCACAAGTTGAGTCTTATCGGCAGCGAAGCATCGGTGCCCACGCTCTCGAAACTCTTGGTCGATCCGAAAACTTCCGACATGGCGCGCTACGCCCTCGAACGTATACCCGGCGCGAAAGTAAACGAGACTCTGGTTGCTGCGCTCTCACAAACGAGTGGCAAAACCAGAATCGGCATCATAAATTCACTTGGCGTGAGAAAAGATGCGATGGCGATTTCGACCCTGGGCCAATTTGTAAGCGATTCCGATGCGGCAACCGCTACAGCAGCTTTGGCGGCCCTGGGAAATATCGCTCAACCGGATGCAGCAAGCATTTTGGAAAATGCAATTGCAACGACATCCGGCCAGGTGCGCGTTACAGCGCTTGCCTCTTATCTCAAGGTTGCGGATAATCTGACTGCGTCAGGTAAATTGAAGGATGCCATTTCTGTTTATGAAAAACTGGTCGGCCCCGACGTACCCGCTTCAATTCGTGTCGCTGCGTTTCGCGGGCAATTCAAGGCGGATGGTGATGGAGCCGGTTCATACCTGCTCAAGGTGATCAAATATGGTGATCCACAGGTGAAAAAAGTTGCCATTCAGCTTGTGAGAGAATTGCCGCAAAAAGATCGATTGGGACAAATTGCTGCTGAATTGCCCAACCTTTGCCCGAAAAATAAAGTACAATTAATAACTGCGCTGGCTGATGTCGGCGATCATTCTGTTCGGGACGTTGTTTTAAAGGCGACAACGGATGAAAATAAAAACGTGCGCCTGGCAGCGATTAAAGCCCTTGCTTCTCTGGGAGAGGTTGTAGATGTAGAATTACTGGCCAAGATAGCTGCATCTGCCGATCGTGACGAGAGCGGGGCAGCGTCTGAAAGCCTCAGCCTGTTGCGCGGAAATGATGTGGATCAAACGATTATCATGGCCATTCCTTCGGCTGATGCCAAAGTAAAGGTTGCTCTGATTAACAGTTTGGGTGCAAGGGATGCCACCAGTGCGGTGGATAACTTGTTGAAAAGTACAAACGATCCCGACCAGAAGGTGAGCAAAGCATCGATCAAGGTTCTGGCGGAACTCGCCTCGCCCAAATACATGCCGCAATTATTGGATGTTTTGGTGAATTGTAAATCCGATGCAGAGCGCAACGATGCCATCATGACGGTTACAAACGTTGCCCACAAAATATCCGATGAGAAAAATCAGGCAGCAGATGTCATTGCCAAACTTGAGCAGGTGCAGGATAAAGATGCACGAATTGCACTGCTTCGCGTGCTCGGCAAAGTCGGGGATGAACATGCACTGCCGATACTAAAAAAGGCGCTTCGAAATGAAGACCAGGATGTGCAGATTGCTGCCATTCGGGCGTTATCCGACTGGCCGACTGCCAATCCCATCAACGACTTGCTGCAAATAGCCAAAACATCCACGAATACAAGAAATCAGGTTCTGGCTCTGCGTGGATTCATTCGTCTGATAAAACTTGAAAGTGACCGGCCTGAGAAGGAATCCATTGCTTTGTATCAGCAGGCAATGGCTCTGGCAAAAAATGCCGGTGAAAAGAGGATGGTTCTCTCCGGTCTGGGAGAATTGCGTACGGTTGCCGCTTTGAACGCAGCGATGGGCTATCTCCCCAATGATGAGTTGAAAACCGAAGCCGAAATGGCCTCTTTTAAAATCGTTCGCAGACTGCGACGGGATCATCCCAAAGATGCAAGGAAGGCTTTGCAAAAGATTATTTCGACAACGAAAAATGAATCGCTGAAAAAAGATGCAGAGAAAGAACTCCAACGAATAAAATAAAACAATTCAAGACCCCCGGATGTCCCGACAGGGGCTCCGGGTGTCAAAAAAAGAACTTGAAAAGAATAATTTATTATCTTACTTTATCCCGTTTGGAAAATGATACTCTCCCGATGTAGCTTGATTCTCTTTCTATAGACCTGTCGGCGAATTTTAAATATTCTTCATATCTCACCTGGTGTACCCATTTAAAGAAAAATGGATTACTCTGATGTGAATGATTGGGAAAATAAATTGCATTATAAATGAAAGGGATAGAAAAATGAGTGAACAAAAAAAATCTTCCCGGGAAGCGGACAAAGGTATCTCCCGGCGTAAATTTGTGGGCGGTGCTGCTATTGCCTCTGCTTCTTTTATGATCGTTCCGCGCCACGTACTTGGCGGCCCGGGTTACAAGGCCCCCAGCGACAAACTGAATATTGCCTGCGTTGGAATTGGAGGTAAGGGGCGTTCCGATTCCGAGAAAATGATCGGCGAGAATGTAATCGCTCTTTGCGATGCAGATGAAGCCAGAGCTTCGGAAAAAAGCGGCAAAGAGAAAAAGAGCGCTTTTGATTTATTTCCAAAAGCAAAATACTATAAAGATTTTCGCGAGATGCTGGATAAAGAAAAGGATATCGAGGCCATCACCGTCAGTACTCCGGATCACAATCACGCAGTCATTGCGATAACAGCCATGAAAATGGGCAAGCACGTTTTTTGCCAAAAGCCACTGACGCATACTGTTTTTGAAGCCCGCGAAATGGCGCGAGTTGCCAAAGAAATGGGCGTTGTCACCCAAATGGGCAACCAGGGACATGCAGGCGAAGGCGCCAGATTGATTTGCGAATGGATTTGGGACGGCGCAATCGGCGATGTTCACGAGGTTCATGTCTGGACAAATCGACCGATCTGGCCGCAAGACTTGGAAGCACCAACAACAATTCCCTCCGTGCCGCCAACCCTGGACTGGAATGTCTGGCTTGGCCCGGCACAATGGCGTCCGTACAATCCGGCTTACCTGCCGTTTAAATGGCGTGGCTGGTGGGATTTCGGCACCGGTGCACTTGGTGATATGGGTGCTCACCTCATCGATAGCGCGTATTGGCCATTGAAACTGAAATATCCGACCACTGTTCAGGCCAGTTCTACACTATACACAAAAGATTCGCCACCTATTGCGGAGATCATTGCTTACGACTTTCCGGCCAGAGGCAAAATGCCGCCGGTAATATTAAAATGGTACGACGGTGGCCTAATGCCTCCTCGGCCAGCGGAGCTTGAACCTGGTCGTCGAATGGGCGACGGCGGTGGTGGTGTTCTTTTTATTGGCAGCAAAGGAAAACTGATGTGCGGCACATACGGAAGAAATCCGCGCATTATTCCCGAAACGAAAATGAAAGAATACAAACGACCGCCGAAAACCATTCCTCGTTCACCGGGTATTCACGAAGAATGGATTGCAGCCTGTAAAAAGAATGATCCCAGTGCGACGACAACGCGTTTCGGCTATTCAGGTCCTTTAACAGAAACAATGCTGTTGGGTAACATTGCGGTTCGAATGCACGATAAATATGTCGCACTTGAATATGACGGTGAAACCGGAAAGATTACCAATGTACCTGAAGCCAATGATCTCCTTAGTTTTAATTACAGAGAAGGGTGGTCACTCTAATTTCGCCTCAATAAATCGCACCTCCCGCAAGTTCACGCTTGTGGGAGGCTATGAATGGACTATTTTGCAAGACTGAAATAATGGAGTTCTTGACAAACTATGAATGATCAAAAAAAAGATTCAGCCATTCCCCGACGCCAATTTATCAAGTATTCTGCGGCTACAGGAGCCGGTTTAATTCTTTCCTCTCAGGCACTGGCACAGACGAAAAGCACAAGTTCCGATGATTTGAATATTGCTTTGCTTGGTGTGGGGGCAGAAGGGCAGGTTTTGCTGAATGACATGTTGAAAATACCCGGTATTCGTTTTCGTGCTGTTTGTGATATTTGGAAAAAATGGAACTTGCGGCGTGCATCACGTCTGTTAAAAAAATACGGGCATGATGTGAATTCTTATGTTGATTATCGGGATATGTTGGCGCATGAAAAAGACCTCGACGGCATCATCATCGCAACGCCGGATTTCTGGCATTCGGAACATACTATTGCATGTCTGGAAGCGGGAATAAATGTTTACTGCGAGAAAGAGATGTCAAATACCATCGAGGGTGCAAAGCGAATGGTTCGCGCTGCAGAACGAACCGGAAAATTATTGCAGATCGGTCATCAGCGGCGAAGCAACCCCAGATATCGTTTTTCCTATAACAAACTCATTAAAGAGGCCGATTTGCTGGGTAGAATAACGACCACAAACGGGCAATGGAACCGGGCTGTGCAACCTGATCTGGGTTGGCCGAAAAAATATGCTGTTGAACCATCCGTCCTCAGTAAGTATGGCTTTAAGTCCATGCATCAATTCCGAAACTGGCGTTGGTATAAGGGGCTTGGCGGTGGTCCGATCGTTGACTTGGGCTCGCATC
>JAADGR010000183.1 GCA_013152225.1 Calditrichota bacterium | reverse complement strand
AACAATTTGGAGTGCTCAACCGCTGGCATGCTCATTCGCTGGATCAGATTTTCTTTCCACTGGCAATACAAGAATTGTTCGGACCGGAAGGGCTGAATCAAACCGGCTTTTCAATGGAATGGACAATGCCAAAAATTCTGCCCGTTGATCAGCGATTGACAGTGCAATTGACCAACGGTCAAAATGAACATCTCTTTTCCGGTTCCCTGTATAGCAAACCGTCTTTATTAGGACATCTTTCCAACTATTATGATATAACGCGTAATACTTATGTTGAACTCGGCATGACCGGAATGATCGGTGAAAATCGGGTAAGAGATGCAAATTATTCTCTCATAGAAAATAGTAATTTTTCATCGGGAAATACCACGCTGGTCGGAGGTTTGGATTTAACTCTTTTTTGGGAACCATTGAATCGTGCGCATTACAATAATTTTCTCTGGCGTTCCGAGTTGTATTATGTGAAAAAATATCTGCCGCAGCAGCTCCAACTGAAAGCACTGGGCGGGTATTCCTACATCCAGAAGAAAATGAGTGAACGCTGGGAAGTGGGACTTCGTGGCGATTGGACGCAGCCTTTTGCGTTGGACGTTGGAAAATTCTAATCAATATATTTATCAAATTGTTCCGTACGTAACATGGTGGCAGAGCCACTGGATGCGGCTGCGGTTTGAATATCAATATCGAAACGGAACACAAATGAACGCTGAAAATCGAATTTGGCTGCAATCCACGTGGGCCGCTGGTCCGCACAAACACGAACGATATTAGTGACTGGAGGACAGAAAAATGATTAAAAATAAATGGTTTGTATGGAGCATAATTACCGCCCTTGCTTTTGTAACAAATTTAGCCTTTGCGGGTCAAAAGATCAAAGTTGTGACGACCCTGCCGGATTACGCCTATATTGCAGATTATATCGGCGGCGATAAAGTTGAAACATATCATATTGTCAGCGGTGACCAGGATGCACACTTTGTGCGGCCAAAACCAAGCTACGCCATGCTCATGAAACACGCCGATCTTTTTGTTACCACCGGACTTGACCTCGAACTATGGGTGCCGTCGCTCATGGATATGGCGAATAATCCGAAAATTCGCTCAGGCCAGATCGGCTATGTTGCGGCTTACGACGGCATCGACCTGCTGGACAAGCCCTCGGCCCTGACCCGTTCCGAAGGCGGATTGCACATTTATGGAAATCCACACATCACTTCCAGCCCGCTGAATGACAAAGTCATTGCCGATAATATTGCAATAGGCCTTGCCAAAATTTCTCCGCAAGACGCTTCTTTTTTTGCAGCGAACAGTAAACGCTTCAAAGATGAAATTGATACGCGGCTTTTTGGTGATGAGCTGGTAAAACTCATTGGTGGAAAAATGCTGACAAAGTTGGCGCTCTCTGGAAATTTGATTCCCTTCCTGCAAGCAAAAGAATACAAAAATAAAAAGCTCTTTGATTCTCTTGGCGGCTGGATGAAAGAAGCAATGTCTTTCAGAGGACAAAAAATCGTTACCTATCACAAAGGCTGGATTTACTTTTTAAATCTTTTCGGCCTGGAAGAAATTGGAAATGTGGAACCGAAACCGGGGATTCCCCCATCTCCAAAACATGTGGAAGAGTTGGTCAATAAAATGCGGGAAAATAATGTGCATGTCATCCTTTCGGCAAATTATTTTTCTGCGGACAAAGTGAACCGCATTGCTACCAAAGTGGGTGCAAAGGCCGTGATCGTTCCTTTTTATGTCGGCGGTGTGCCGGAAGTGAAAACAACTTTTGATCTATATGATTACTGGATCACTCATTTAAAAGAAGCTTTTTCAAATTAACGTTTGTTCGTCTTTTACAAGAGGAAAAAATGAATTTTAACGTGATGGACATCATGCTGCCGGCATTTTTTGAATGTCTGGTTCTGGTCGGCATTCATTCATATCTCGGCATACATGTCATTAAGCGGCAGGTCATTTTCGTAGACCTCGCCCTGGCGCAAATAGCAGCGCTGGGCACAACCGTTGCTTTTTTGTTCGGCATCATGCCCAAGACGACGGCAGCCTACTGGTTTTCTTTGGGATTTACCTTTATTGGTGCTGCGGTTTTTTCTCTTTCCCGCTTTCGGAAAGGTAAAATTCCACAGGAAGCGGTTATTGGGCTGGTTTATGCCCTTGCCGCAGCCATTTCAATCCTCGTCATTGATAAAGCGCCGCATGGTGCGGAACACATCAAAGAAATTCTCACCGGAAGTATTCTCTGGGTAAAATGGCAAACAATTGGCAAAGCAGCCATCGTCTACGCGCTGGTTGGTGCATTTCACTTTATCTTTCGCGACAAATTTTTGCTCATTTCCAACAACCCGGAAAAGGCCTACGAGAGCGGTATTTCGGTTAAACTGTGGGATTTTCTCTTTTATCTCACATTCGGCATCGTCATCACCCACTCGGTCGGAACGGCCGGCGTTTTAATGGTATTTGTATTTTTGGTTGTTCCGGCCATTACCTCCATGATGATCACCGATAAATTGTGGCAGCAACTGCTCATCGGCTGGAGCATGGGACTGATCGTCAGTGTGATCGGGCTGTATGTTTCTTATGTAGCGGATTTGCCCAGCGGTCCCACTGTTGTCAGTTTCTACGGTCTGGTTTTGTTACTGGTATCCGTTGCACTTTATGTGATAAAGTCGAAACAAAAATCGGCTGCTTTAAAAAAAGTTGGAATCGGCGTTGCTGTGGTATTCCTGATCGGTCTCGCTTTTTATACCGGAGGAAAATACACACAAAAATCCGGCATTGGGCACCAGCATGTCCACGCACTCGCATCGGATTCGATAGACTCGATTAAAGTAACCGAACTTGCACAATTATCGGAAATTAAACTGAGCACTTTGCTGCAGCAAGTCACTGATCTGAACTGGCTCGAACAAGCATTTAATAAAAATGATGATGCTTTTGTTCGACTGTCAATTGTGGAGAGAACGCTTGAAATAGATAAAAGAGACGGAGGAAAATTAGCACTGAAAATTTTGCGTGATCAAGCTCCTGTTTTTGTTCGGGAGCAAGTCTGCATTTTATTAAAGAAGTATTTTGGTCAGGATTTTGGTTACCAACCGGATGATGATCAGGCAAGCGAAACAAACCAAAAGGCTTTGCAGGCCTGGGAACATTGGCTGAGAAAATAATTATTAAATTAGATCAACGATAGAGCCAAAGTCCGGATCAAATAAACGTTTGTAGATTCGAATGGCGAACCGATCTGTCATGCCGGCAATATAATCACAAATGATTCGCGCTTTTTTTTCATCCTGTATGTCCTCCGCATCCAAAGCATCTTCCAAATCTTTTGGCAGGAGCAGCAATTTGATTTGCGGTGTCTGAATATAATTATTTACAAGAACGTCAAAAATTCGCCGCAGCATAAAGTGGCCTTTAAAAACAAGCTGCTTTAGCTGCGGTGAATTAAAAACAACATCCAGAGATAAGCGCTTATAAAGTTCACACTCTTGCAAAATCATCGGATCGATAACCAGTTTGTATCGATAACGATTGGTCAAATCACTCATAAAATTTTGTCGTTTTTCAATTCCACATGCCTGAATGAAATGACCAATTTTTTGGCTAAATGCGGCATCAAAATTTCCGGATCGCAAAATATCAAAAAGACCATCCACAAACCTGGATTCGTTTGCATTTAATTTTTGATCAGCCGCCCATTTTTCAATTTTAAAACGGGTTAAAAAACCCGCTTTAATACTGTCGACCATATCGTTCAAAGAATATGAAGTATCATCGGCCCAGTCCATAATCTCGCACTCTATACTACGAAATTTATTAAGACTTTTTCCGGGAGTTAATTCAGCCGGGAAAGGTCTTTTATTGAAAACAAAATCAAGATACTTTTTTTGATCATTATAAAGAAAATGATTTTCCGGATTCTCCATTTGCGAATAAAGCGTCTTGTATTTTAAAATACTGTCGACAAAAGCCCGCGTCGGCACCATCCCCCTATTTTTTCCTCCACGGGAAGAAATAGCCTCGGTGATAATTCGCAAACTTTGTGCATTCCCTTCAAAACCACTGAATCTTTTCATCAGATGATTTAAAAGGCTTTCTCCTGCATGACCAAATGGCGGGTGTCCAAGGTCGTGGCTCAGACAGGCCGCTTCCACCAGATCAGGATCAACATAAAAATTTTCTGAAAAAACGGGTTTTTTTTTACGCAAGTAATTACAAATAGACCGGCCAATCTGGGCGACCTCTATGGAATGGGTCAATCGCGTTCGGTAAAAATCATATTCGCCGGATAAAAACACCTGCGTTTTTGCCTGCAATCGGCGGAAGGCAAAACTATAAATGATTCGGTCCCTATCCTGCTGAAAAGGAGTGCGATAATCACTTTCCCGTTCCTGCTGACATTCATAATCAAAAGGCTTATAAAATGTGTTCATATTACGAAACCTCAAACATAAAAATAAATCAGTATTTATAAACAACAGATGTGGACAAGTGGATAATTAATATTGATAACTTGTATAGAGCTTGTGGGAAAATCCCAGCTTATGAACGATATCGAAGCATCTTATTAACACTTGTACTTTACGGTATAGATATCAACACTGTATCAACAACCTGTTGTGTAAAAGCCCCTATGCGCTTTAGTACTGTTAATAATAGGTATAAAACCAAAAAAAATGCCTGTTTAACCACATATCCACTTATCCACAGTCCCTACTACTACTAGATATATATACCTATTCTTTATAATATATAGAAAGTAAAGGTTCTGTTCAGATCCTTACAAAATTCTTTCCAGCCATTTGTCTGACTAGGTTTTTTAATTCAAGGGAGAGTAATATAGATAATGAATGTGAAGTTGTGGTATCCGTCTTTTGTGCAATGAGATCAATATGCATTGGTTCGTTGGAAAGAATTTTTAAAATATTATTTTCATCTTTCGAAAGAGGAATCGTTGGCATGACATGAGTCAACTGTGTTTTTTGGCCCGGGACGATATGAAGGGCGCTCAAGATATCATCCGAACAAAGAGCAATCGCGGCTCCGTCCTGGATAAGAAGATTTGTGCCAAAACTTTTTGGGCTGCTGATATTTCCCGGTACGGCAAAAATATCTTTGCCTTGTTCCAAAGCAAAGTCCGCAGTGATGAGTGCTCCGCTGCCTTTGCCCGCTTCGATAACCAGCGTGGCTTGGCTAATTCCGGCAATAATTCTGTTTCGACGTGGAAAATGGGGAGCATCCGGTTTATCACCCATGGGAAATTCAGAAATCAAAGCACCACTTGCAATAATCTGGTTTGCAAGTTCTTTGTTTTCGAAGGGATAAAAGACATCTATACCTGTACCAAGAACTGCAACCGTCTTTCCCCCGCAAGCCACTGCGCTTCGATGTGCAATGGTATCTACGCCCCGGGCTAACCCGCTTGTAATGACGACGCCTTGGCTTGCAATTTCACGGGAAAGTTTTTCGGTTATAACTTTTCCGTAAGCACTCGGATTTCTTGTGCCCACAACTGCCAGACCGGGAATTTGCAGAGACTCTATTTGCCCGCGTACAAATAAAAGAACCGGCGGGTCAAATATTTTTTTCAAGAGTTCAGGATAGTTTTTATCCCAAAAAAAAATCAGTCGTGCGTTCACTTTTTTTATCAGTTGCATTTGTTTGGCTGCAAATTGCGGGTCGGATTTGTTTTTGATCTGATAGGCGAGTGTCTTGTCTATTCCCTCTATTTCAACCAGTTCACGCGGTGAGGCACGCAACACGGCATCAGGACTTTTAAAGCGCGCAATCAGGTTGCGAATACGCTGGGAACCTATTCGCGGAACACTCCAGAGTCTGAGGAAAGCCTGAGGATCAATATCAATCATGCTCTTCTGTTTCCTTAATCAATTTCCAGGCCATCTGTTTTAATTCTTCCAGATTATCCCCGCGCACGGAAGATATGAGAATTGTTGGTATTACCTATTATTTTTTTATTTATTCCGGTAAATTCATTTTCCAAAAGATCAGCTTTTGTATAGACAATGAGTCTGGATTTTTTTTGCAGATCTACGCTGTAAGATTCGAGTTCATTTAAAAGCACCTGATAGTCATTTTCAATATTTTCACTGGAAGCGTCCAGCAAAATGGCGAGTATTTTTGTTCGCTCTATGTGACGAAGGAATTGAATACCCAGTCCCTTACCATCGTGTGCACCTTCGATAAGGCCAGGAATATCTGCTGTAACAAAATTTGCAGCGTCGTACACTTTAACAATGCCCAATTTTGGAGAGAGCGTAGTAAAAGGATAATCAGCGATTTTGGGCCGTGCCGCTGAAATTCTGGACAATAAAGTGGACTTGCCGGCGTTTGGCAGTCCCACAAGTCCGAGATCAGCAATTAATTTTAACTCTAGCTCGATATTCCGTTCCTCACCCTCGCCGCCGGTTTCCCAGGTACGCGGTGCACGGTTTGTTGGCGTCGAAAAACGCGCATTTCCACGGCCGCCTTTTCCGCCAAGAGCTATAACAGCAGACTGTCCTTCTCTGGTCAAGTCAACGAGAATCTGTCCTGAATCCGCATCCTTTACAACGGTACCAATGGGCAAACGTATGATTGTATTCTTTCCGCTTCGGCCTGTTTTATTGTCTCCTTGGCCGTGAATACCCCGTTGGGCAACATATTTTCGTTTATATTTAAGATCCAGCAAAGTATGAATGTGTCTGTCTGCGACAACGATAATATCACCACCATTACCGCCATCGCCACCGTTGGGGCCACCTTTTGGAACGTATTTTTCCCTTCGAAAAGCAACACATCCGCTGCCGCCGTCCCCGGCCTTAATATACAAGCGGGCGCTGTCTATGAACATTTATTATTTTCCCAAAAAATATTTTTCATCTAAAAAAGTGCTGATTTATATGAGGATGGCAGAGAGGCATATTTTGGTAAAGATAAGCAATTACAACCGGAAATAATTTTAGAAAAAAGAATATCCCCCGGTTTTAGAAAAAACTAAATTCTTGAAGCCTCGGATAGTTTTCTTCTTTTTTTCTTGGAATCAAGCCCCAGTTTCTTCAAAACCTTGCGCAAACCGAACCATCCAATTTTTATATTTCCGAAAGCCGGTGTGTTCAAAGTTCTGGCTATTTGTATTGTGCTGTCACTTGGATGGGAAACGATAATTTTCTTAACTTTTTCATCCAGTGAAACATCTGCACCTGTCGAAAATTTCATTTTTTCCGGCGATTGAACCGATGATTCTTTGAGTGCACTTTTTTGTCCCAAATTCGCATCTAACTCTACGATCTGTGGTTGTGATCCTTCAGACAAAGTGCGTTCAAAATCCTGAATTGCTTCTTCAAGAGAATCAAAGGCTTTTAAAATAAAATGAAATTCTAAAAGTTCAAAAACTTCATAGACCTCTGGAATCATTCGTACGAGTTTGAGATCTCCGCCATTCTCGCGAATTCCTTTGATCTCGCTAATAAAAATACCCCAACCGGCACTGCTGACATAGTCTACATTACCCAAATCGATGATGATGTTGTATGATCCTGCCTTGAGAAGCGTATTGAGTGCGTGCTCTAATTCGGATGATGTTGTGGTATCAATATAACCCCCAACTTTGATCACCGAAATGTTGTTTCTTGATCCAGTCTTTGCAACAGACAATTGAATGCCTTCCATTTATACATCTCCATTCAGGTACCAAAAAGATTAATGCAAAATAATACCGACGACCAAAATGGTTCAATTTATTACATCTTTTCGGGATTAAAATAAGTGAAAATAAATATAGGAGATAATCCCTTAAATGTCAATAGTAAATTGCTTGTGTTAGTAGGACTTGATTGGTATCTAAAGCCTTTTAATAATATGAAATCCAAATTTCGTTTCGACAATACCCGACACTTCTCCTTTTTTCAGGCTGAATGCCGCGTCTTCAAAAGGTTTGACCATTGCTCCGCGGCCAAATGTTCTCAAATCGCCGCCGCGAACTTTGCTGGGGCCGTCGGAATAGAGTCGTGCCATTTCCGCAAAATCAGCACCGTCCTTAATTTTTTTCAATACATCTTTTGCTAACTTGTGCGCTTCCTCTTTTGACCTGGTTACGCTGGCGGGAGCCCGCATGGAACCTTTGTACATAATGAGAATGTGCGCTGCATGAATTTGCCCGGCAGGCACTTCCGGCGCTTGTAGAACCTGTGACTGTGTTTTTGTTTTCACGGTCGTTGTTTCTTCTTTCTTTTTGCTGCATGAGGCAAAAAAGAATGAAAGTGATATTAATGTAATAAAAGCGAACAGCATTTTGATCTTCATATTTTCCTCCGTTTTTTTATTTTGCAAAACAGGATAATTTGATTTCAATTTTTTAACAAATTTATTTTGTCAATATTCCGACGAATGTTTAAAGTGAGCAATGGCACTCGAACAATAGTTTCTTGCTTTTTTGGTTGCATTTAAATATCTTTTCCATAAATACTTGTTTATGGAATGGAGCGAACGATAATCACGAAAGTTGATTAAAAAAATGGCAGTAGAATCTATTTTTGTTTTTGTATTTATGAGTTTGATTGCTTTTTATATAGGAAGAAAA
>JAADGR010000463.1 GCA_013152225.1 Calditrichota bacterium | reverse complement strand
CGGTAAAGGCGCCGCGAACATGACCGAACAACTCACTCTCCAGCAAAGTATCCGGCAAAGCCCCGCAATTGACCACAATGAACGGCTTGTTCCGTCTCGGACTATTTTCGTGAATGGCTTTGGCGACCAATTCTTTTCCTGTTCCACTCTCGCCCTGGATAAGCACGGTGATATTGGTCTGGGATATTCGCGCGATGAGCTCCAGAATGTGCTCCATCGACTTGCTCTTGCCAATAATGTCGCCAAATCGATAGTGCTTTTTGGAATAAAACCAGGAAAAGAATTGCTTCAGTTCGTTTTCAATTAATTCTCTGGCATAGCCAATGCCGTTTTCTGTTGTTTTATGCAGTTGAAAATCGGTCAGATCATAAACAAAAAGATTATAAATTTTGCTCAACGACGCTTCGGGAACGACAGTAGTATCCAGATTGATGATGAGCAGGGGCTGGTTTTTTCGCGTGCTCATTATCTTTTGCAGATTAGCGGCTGAAAAATGGTTGGCAAAGTCCTGGTTCATGCGCAGAATAACCTGCACATTGGCGAGCTTGTCATCAACATTATCCGGATTAACAACCCTACCGCCTACCGATTGTGCCAGTTCGGAGATCAGAGAAAAGGAACGATGAAGGAAATAAAGATGACGTAACGATTCCGCCCCTATCGACTTGAGTATAACTTTGGACAACTCGTTAGAGCCGACAACTATCAAATCGACCGAATGAAGCGGGCCAAAAATTTTTTGCACCAGACTTTCGATCTGTTTCGATATAAACGAGTAATCAAACGACAGCCCACTCTGTTCTAACTTGCCCGCAAGCATTACCGCGGTCTGAAACAATCGATTTAAAACGTGTCCGGCATTGCCGCATTCATTGGCAATGGCTATGCTTTTGCTGGCGTTTTCGATGAATTCGTTCTGGGGGTCCTGGATGAAAGGTTCCAATCCCAGGGATAGCTGAAAAAAGTGGCGCACCGCGTCCGGTCCTTCCAGCAGATGAAAGCGGATGTCCTGTATTTTTTTTTTCAGGTTAAGACGGGTGAGAAAAAATTTTTCGAGTTTTTTCCTGGTTTGCGCTTCGTCGTCGGTTACTGCAAAAACTTCTATGGAATGAGATGAATTGACAAACAGAGTTTCGCCCTGGATGTTCAGAGACGAGAGCTGCTCGGCGCATGTCTTAAGAGTCTGAAGCTCTGTAAACCCTCGATACCAGAGATTTTCCGGCACATTGTTACGATGTAGACCAATGGCGAATATTTGCATAAATCATCGATACGCATGCATGGTGGTTAGAAAAAATGAAACAACTATAAACGTCAAAAGGACAAAGAAAAAGCCAACAACCGAAAGCCAGGCCGAACGTTCTCCGCGCCATCCCAGCTTAAGCCTGGCAACGAGATGAAAAAGATAAACAATCCAGATAATGACAAATGAAATAAACTTGGCATCCAGTGGAAACGGATTGCCCCACAATTCGATGCCCATCCAGAAGCCAAGGAACATGCCCACGGTGGCAAAGCCAAAACCAAGCGTGGCAGATGTGGAATTTAAGCGATCCAGCAATTCGAGCGAAGGAATACGCGAAAAGAAAAAGCCGAGACGCTTTTGATGGATTTCCCTGGCAAGCAACAGATACATCACACTGGCAATGAATGCAATGGTAAAACCGGAATAAGCCAGCAACATAAAAACCACATGTATCTGAAAAGACAGTCCGGCCAGTTGCGGCGCTAATGTCTTATTCATGTCGATCCCCGGCAGAGCAATGGCCAGGAAAAAGAGTATCATGGGCACAATGACGATACCCATGGAATTTTCTTTGATATAAAACTCGAGAAACAAATACAACAGCACAAATAAAAATGTGGCGCTGGAGAGCACCTCGTAAACGGTTCCGAGCGGCAATCTATGTAAATCATCTCGTAACATTATAATATAGATTAAATGCAACAGAGCACCGGATGCAAGCGAAGCAGATGAGATGCGTTTTAGGATTTTGCTTTGCAAGATAAAATAAAACAGGTAACAAATTGCTGAAAGCAAATAAACGCTCAGAACTGCAAAACCAAAGGCTGGTATGTTCATTTTTTCAATCCTCTGTTCTCAATCTATATTTTACCCGGATTCCGGATATAATGCATGGAGCCTTTTTCCGGCAATCAACCTCATATAACATCTCAATATAGGAAACCATTCAGCTAATGTCAATAATTTAAGGTTTTGGGATAAGGTGCAAACGAGCAGAAAAAGGGAAACTCAAACTCATTTCTTTCTTTTAAATCTCTTAAAGCAACGCCTGGATATGTTCCCGGTCAACAGCCATCATTTGGGCGACAGCATACAGTAGCAGCGAGCGCAGTCGTTCGTCTGTGGAATAGTTTAAAGCAGAGAAGCGAATGCCGTATGGCGAGTTTTTGTGTTCATCAAGAAAGAGTCTGAGACTTTTCAACCTGCCGGGGGAACCGCTTTTAACCTTGATGGGAATCACTTGTTGTTTTTTTTGCAACAAATAGTCTACTTTCGCATTGCTGCTCCTGGCCTGCCGTTGCCAAAAATATAGCTGCGGCCTCTGATCATAGCAGGAATAGGCCAACATTTCCTGTCCGACAAAAGCCTCTGTAATCTCCCCCCTGTTGACAAAAACGGTCTCTGGCTTGAGCAGCCAGGAAGATGCATCGAGCCCGAGCATGGATTGCGCCAGCGCCACATCGACAAAAATGAGCTTGAAAATATCCGGCTTGGCTTGTGCGCCCAAGGGTATTCCCTGCGCAGCGCTATGGATAACCCTGTGAACAAGACCAGCTTTGATCAAAAGCTCCAGCGCAGACTGCAGTTCTCGTTTCAGATAGCCACCCGGTACATGGTTGTATTTAAATATTCGCCCAAAGAGAGAGGGAATGATGTTGAATAACATTTCGACATATTTAATCTCGTACTTGCCGACATATTTGTTAAAATCCTGGCGATAGGCGTCGGTGATGGTTCGGTGTATTTCGTTAACAGGGCTAAAATCACTTGTCGTATACCATCGGGCCACAGCTTCAGGCATTCCGCCAACAGCCATGTATTCTCCCAGGAGTCTCAAAAGCTTTTGATGAATGGGATCGTTTATTGGCGTCGCCCCGTCATGCTCAACAAGCATCTCAAGCAGAGGATGTTCGCCGCCTGCGGCAATAAATTCGAGAAATGACATGGGGTGTATGTAAAGGGAAACAACACGACCCACCGGCATGCCGATTTTTTCAAGCTCAAAGTCAAGGAGAGAACCGGCGCCGAGAACATGTTGCTCCGGCATTATCTCATAAAAATACCGCAGTGCCTGAATCGCTTTTGGTTCTTCCTGGATTTCATCGAAAAAGATAAGCGTTTCACCGGGAACGATTCGCTTTCCCAACAGTAATGAGAGGTCCCTGCAAATCCTTCGTGGATCCCGATCCGGGTAAAAAACATCTTTGGCCTGGGGATAAAGCTCTAAATTGACCTCGACAAACGTGTCAAAAAGTTTTCCTAATTCACGAGCTATCCATGTCTTGCCTACCTGCCTGGGGCCCCGAAGCAGAATCGGTTTTCGCAAAGGATAGTCTTTCCATTTACAAAGTTTAGAGAAAATAAGGCGTTTCATATAGAAATATTTCCTTTATGGTTAAAAATCAGAGACATTACGACAAAATTATGGTCGATCTTCAAGGTTATCTCAAGCATTGCATGTACTCTAAAAGATTTACCGGCAAAAAGTGTTCTTCCTGCCAGCAAACACTATCTGACCAGCACTATCTTATGCGTTTCTTTCGCTCCCGCCATGGCAAGTCGACAAAAATAAACGCCGCTGGCGAGGCCCTGGGCATTGAACGCAGCCCGGTGCGATCCACCGGACTGCCGACCATTAACCAGTGTCTTAACCAGTCGGCCATGTACGTCGAAAACCTGCAACATCACCTCGCCACTTGTCGGTAATTGATAATAAATGGTCGTTACCGGGTTAAATGGATTGGGATAATTTTGCAATAAGGAAAACTTTTTGGGCGTTTCTCCAGTATTTTCATTGATCCCTGTGACATCTCTCGTTTGATAGACATAATTAAACCGCCCACTCGGCGCAACATCGCCATTCACATAGAAATCCATAATATTTCCATCTTCCAGCATATTGTCGCTCCACTTGAATTCAAAATCCAAATCATCTTCTCCGGCAAGGCCTAATATCGATCGTGCGATTTTCAACTCAAGCTTGTTCCCCTGAACAGCGTAGGCCGCAGCGCCGATTTTTTCCCAGTTCCATCCATCCGTGCTCTTTTCGATGAGCGCCGAGTCGCCGGGACTGGAGCGGTTAATCACAAAATCATACCCTTCCCAGCCGGTTGCTCTATCCCGATCGATATCGATAAACAAACGCATCCATTTTGAATCCGTTTTCGGCGTAAGTTCATCAACCGCTTCAACATAGAAAAAGATGCTTTCGACGTCACGTGCGACTTTGGCCAATTGGATGTCGTTGCGGCCGCTGGTGTTCGTGTAAACAAGTTGATCGCCCTGGCCTTTATGATTCCGATGCATGGCGTCGCCTTTGTAATCCCAATATTCGGGTTTGACATCTGTCCAGCTATCAAAAGCGCCGATGTCGATCGTTTTTTCAGCCGATGCAGATTCCTGTTTTTTCATTCCTTTGAAGCGGCGGACGTTATCCACTAACTGCATATAGTAAACATCGCCCTTGTCGCCCCAGGCCTTTACCGGTTCGATATCCCGGCTTTTATCCCAGTTATATTCATCGGGAAAAGCATTCGGAAACGGCACGCCGCTGCATCCTCCCCAGGTTTCGTATCGTCCGGCGATCCATTCATTCCAGCCGGTGACAAAGACAAGTTCCGGGTCGAGTTCGAAGGCCCGGCCCCACTGTTCCTGAAAATTCAGGCCGTACAAATAAGCATCCGGACGCGGGTCCTGGCCATTGGCCTGCGTGTAGCTGCGTCCGTACGTCCCCGGCGCATTAAAAGCGTAGCAACGCCCGCCGCTGGCATCGTTGGCATTTTGCGATACGCCAACAGTCACCTCTTCAAAACTCTGATAGCCGACATAACCGTGTTGCGGATAGTCTTCCAGCCAGCCCCATTGATCGGGTCGGGTACGTCCACTGACATAATCCGGCTGCCCCGGGCGAAAGGTGAAAAAGTCCTTGATCTCGGCGATCATCTTCGCATCGCTGCTTCCCCCCAACTGCACGGGCACATGTGGTTCAACATAAGGAATGAGGTCGTGTCGCGTCGAATCCGGCGCGCTGTAAATGCCGCATTCATAGTCGCCGCTGACCGATGATCCGTTAAAATAGCTTGTCGCCGGGTGCTGACTGTCAGAGTTTTTCCACACGCCGACCACCTCTATCGGATCGCTCAACACCCACAAGTATTCGCCCAACCCCTGAGCATCGAAATTCATTCTCAACCAGGCGTTGTCATTGAAATTTTCAAACGTTTTTTTGGCAACAGGCCGGCCGGATACAGTGGCCGCATAGCTGTAATTCCATTTGTACAGCGACAGTGTCAGGTTGCCAATATTATTACTCCAACTGGGGCAATGGACGTCGATGGCCAGAAAGGGAGAATCGGCGGTGAACCTCAAAGCCGCCGTATCCCCGGCCTTGGCTTTCAGCATTTCCGGGTAGGCCATGATGACCGGTTTTCCTTTCCAGATGAACCACAAATCCTGGTAAAGTTTTGGCTTGTATAAATCCCGGTACAACTCCTTGATCGAGGTCAGGGCGCCTTCGCTCGCGCTGAAGGGGAGCATGAAGGCAATGTGAGGCGTGTTGACGCCGTCTTTTCTCGCCTGGTCCCAGACGCGCAACAGTTGCGTATAGGAGGATTTCCAGGTGTAGGCGCCGTTGGTGCAGTCGAAAAAGACCGCATCGACGCCGGCATCGGCGAGCATTTCGGCGTGTTTACGCAACACCCATTCATCGGTGGTGCGATAGTAGCCGAACAGCGGCTCTTCCCACCAAAAAACGCCGCCCCAGATTCCCTTCCAGGCCGGATGATTAGGGTCGTCGGCCGCATCAGGATGATCCCACAAAATCTGCGAGGTGTTCATCACCGGCGAAAATTCGGCCAGATTATCCGTATGCCAGGTCCAGTAAAACATCGCTATAAACTTTCCATCCCTTGTTGCGCCTGCTTTTTCTTGGGTTGGCGTTGTTCGGCCAAGAGCATCGGTCGCCGACCAATAATCGCTGTTTACTTTCCAATCTTGGGCAAATACGATTATCGGCAGCAGTATCAAAGCAACTGTTAGATAAATTTTCTTCATTTTAGTTTACCTCCTCTTTTTAAACTCCAGCGTCATTTCATTAAAATCATCTTTTTCATTTCAGAAAATTTTTTGGATTTTTTCCCGGCCTCGATCCGATAAAAATAGACGCCGGAAGAAAGCGACGCTCCGTTTTCATCTGTACCATTCCAGGGAACAACATAGACGCCGGCCATTTTTTCTTCATTCATCAGGGCCTTGATAACCTGACCGACTATGTTATAAATTTCTATTTTGACCCTTCCGCTTGCGGGGATGTTAAATTGAATGCGCGTCTCATTATTAAAGGGATTGGAAAAGTTCTGATATAATTGAAAACTTGACGGCGTTAGTTTATCCCGAATTATCGGGGAAGCGATCTTTGTAAAACAGCACGTTAGTCGACATCCAGATTGCTTCGCTTCGTTCGCAATGACATTTTGGGACTTTTTACGAGTTTCTCATCCATCTTACGAGTGTGGTATAGTTCATCCTCTTTATTTTTGGACACTGATTTTCGCAGATGCACGCAGATGAACAATGAATATAATTGATTTTACTTTTATATCAATTGTTTTGCCCATAATGGTTCTGCCTTTATAAAGCTAATAGTTACTTTACCAGCGAATACATTGGATCCCACGGCGGAAGCACAATCGGCTTTGTTTTCAGCAATGCCAGGGTGGGAGAGGCCAAGTACTTTTTGTTGATGACCACTTCATAAACATAGTCGTTGAACCACTTGTCGAACATGATCAAAAAGCCTTTGCTGCCGGCTTTTGTTCCCCAGCTATTTTCTACCAACCATTTTACCGGCTTGTCGTCAGCTATATCCACGCCGGTCAGAACCATGGCGTGGGTCGGGACGCTGTCATGGTACAAAACGCGTTCTTTTTTCGTCAGGCCGAAATCTGTGCCATAGATAGCTTGGTAATCATAGATTGCAGGCGCCAGAATGCCCCTGCCGATGTCGCTTTCCTTGCCCACATCACATCCAAACCAAACGGGTTCGTCTGCCAAAATTGATCTGCGCGCTGACGTTTTCAGACTGTCGATAATAGTGTTGATAAACGTCATGTCGGAATAATTGACCATATTTCTGTCGAGTGTAATTTTAAAAAGCTTGTTGTAGGGACGCGTCGGACAATTGTAAAGGCAGACATAATCATCAAGATTTACATTCACCACCTGATGGAAAAAGTCCAGGGGTGTGTAGGTTTTGGGTGCACTCAGACTGTCATTTTTGTCTTTGTAGCGCCATTGAAATTTGGTGGGTGGTACACCAAAATTTATTGCTAAAATACGATAAATTTCTGTGAGCATTTCCTGCTTACGGGTGCGAATCCGGGATAAACTTTTACCGGTTTGATCCATGCTGCGGATGAGCGCGGCATCTTTGCGCAATTTACGGCTGATGAGTGCATTCAGCAGCCCGGTGTTTTCACT
>JAADGR010000424.1 GCA_013152225.1 Calditrichota bacterium | reverse complement strand
CAGCTTTGGATTACCACTTGATGGAAGGCTTGATTTTTCCTACAGTGACTATGGTAGCATTTTTGGCTCTGTAATGCGTTTTTCAGTGAGCGGATCGTTCTAATAAGTAAATAATCGCTCATTTCCACATTGGAATGCTCCCTGTCCTCAAAACAGGACAATGGGTGGGATTCTAAAAAATAACGCCCTGTCGGCATATATACCGCAGGGCGTTTTTATTTTATTGTTCTGAAAAATGCAAAATCAATATGGCAGTTCATTCCCCGGTACAACTCTTTTATTCGTAATTAATTTTTGGATAAATTCAGCATCAACCATGAGTGCATTGGCGGAACAGCCTGAAAGGCATTTGTATTGTTTGTTTCTGTAGCGGACAAATTTACCGCTGTACAGGGTCTCCAGTTCATATCCGCCGGATGCATTAGGTATAAAAGTTAGAAAAGAGGTTGTATCCGCTTCGAATGTGATATCGAGTTTCAGCACTTCTTTTTTTAAGAATCTTTGCAATAAATTTCCATCCAAACGAGTCCCTACGAGTATTCCCTTCGCAGCCTTTGAAAATGTAACCTGATCATATATGCGGTTTTTATAGAGTTTTAGTTCATGAAATTTTGTCATTCTTTTGTCAAGCGATGTCGAATCACCAATAATGACCAGCTTTTTATCGAGGAAAAATTGAACGTTTTTCAAATCATTTTCAGTGATGTGATAAGTCTGAATGATGTCCGAGGTGAGCACAACATGTGTCTGTGCCAGGGGGGGCGGAGGAACACAAGATGTAACGAAAATAAAAGCGAACAAATTAACAAGCATTACGTTTTTTGAAATCGTCATTCTTCCCTCTGTAAACCGGATGTGAATAGAAACCAATTTTTTAGGTGCTGTTGCTACAATTTATTATTCTTGCTAAAAATGTCAATAACTATTTGTTCGTTTCTGTGACATTTACGTGCAGAGGTCGCGTGAATAATTTGTAAAGAACCGGCACAATAATGAGCGTAAGAAAGGTAGATGCCAAAAGTCCGCCGATGATTGTCCAGCCCATGGGTGCGAATAGAGTCCCGCCGATGAGCGTCAACGGCAGCAGCCCGCCAACGGTCGTCAGGGTTGTCAGAATAATCGGCACAAATCGGGCTTCCCCCGCTTCTTTTAACGCGGGAATGAGGGGCTTGCCGTCACTGCGCAATTGATTCGTATAGTCTACCAAAATGATCGAGTTGTTAACGACAATACCGACAAGACTGGTTAGTCCCACAAACGCCGTGAACGAGAAATGATAACCCGTGATGAACAGCGCCAGCAATGAGCCAATGAGCGCGAGCGGAATGGCGGAAAACACAATGAACGGCTGCGAGTAAGAGCGAAACTGCAAAACCAGAACGGCAAAGATTCCGATCACTGCGATGATAATTGCCTTGGCCATTCCGCCAAAAGATTCTTCGCGTGCTTCCAGTTCACCGCCGACAGCATATCTGTATCCTTTCGGCCATTGGTAACGATCCAGTTTTTTGATGATCTTTTGCATGACAATATCGACAGACGTCTTGCCGTGTACATCCGCGGTGATCATTACATATCGTTCCATATTAAAATGCTCGATGATCAGAGGTGTTGATTTGAATTCCAGCGATGCAAGCTGGTTAAGAGGAATTTGTGCGCCGGTAAGCGAGGATACATAAATCTTGTCCAGATCGGTAAGGTGCGGTTTATCCCGGATAGGAAGCCTGACGACAATGTTGTATTCTTTACCCTCGGCATCGCGATATTTTGAAATCGGCCAGCCGGCAAGGGCTGTCCTGACCGTGCGATCAATTTCGGCCAGCGGCACACCCAGCATCCCGGCCTTATCGCGATCGATTTTAAGACGAAGGTCGGCTTTGGCTGTGCGCAGTGGATTTATAACGTTAACCGTACCCTGGGCTGAATTCACTATTTCTTCAACATCACGGGCGATTCTTTTTAAAACATCGAGATTTTCCCCAAGAACGCGGATGACAATTGGTGCATCCACGGGCGGGCCTTGTTCAAATTCTTTTACTTTGATTTTTGCCCCGGCATAGTCTGCAAATGTTTTTCTCAAGTTATCAATGAATGCAGCGTTCAATTTAGAGTTTGTTTTCAGTTCCACAAAAATCTGCGCATTTGTGCTTCGCGTCTTTGCCGGAATCACATTGTAATATATGCGTGGATTTCCATGTCCTATATTTGCCGCAAAGTTTTTAATTTCATCCTGCTTTGCCAAAACAGACTCGACATATCTCACAACTTTATCCGTTTTGTCCAGGTTGGTTCCTTTTGGCGTATTGATATTAATAACGAACTGGGGCTTTTCAGCCTTTGGGAAAAAACTGACTCCAATCAAAGGGAATAAGCTCAAACTGGCGGTAAAAACAACCAATGCGATGGCAACAACAAGTTTCGGATGGATCAAAGCGAAATCAAGACTGGATCGGTATTTTGTTTCGATAAAATGATCCAGGAAATTACGAATGGGATTTTTAGTGGTGGTTTTTATTCTTATAAATTTGGATGACAGATACGGTGTCAGGGTCAGGGAAATGAAAAGCGATGCAGTGAGCGTGTAAACAACCGTCAGTGGCATGCTGCGAATAAAATCGCCGGTGATATTTTTCATAAGCATCATAGGGACAAAAGCTAAAACGGTTGTGGCAGTCGAACTTACCACAGCCCAGGCAATCTGGTTTGTTCCGCGAACCGCAGCTTCTTTTGCATCGTATCCCATTTTTATAAAGCGGGAAATATTTTCAATAACCACGATGGCATTGTCCACCAAAAGGCCGAGGGCAATGACCAGCCCGGCGATGGTCATTTGCTGCAAACCGTAGCCGGTCAGGTCTGTGAAGCCGATACCGATCATAATAGAAATGGGAATAGCCCCAGCAAGACGATCATTGAAGCACGAAAGCCGACGGCAAGCAGCACCACGATACCGACCAGGACGAGACCTTGTAACAGGTTTGAAAAAAACCTGTTGAGGCGTGCAGCGACACTTTCGGATTGATCGAAAACGGTTACCAGTTTCACCGTGGGAGGTAGCTGCCGGGAGAATTGTTCCATCCTTTTTACGAGCTCTTTTTTAATGCTGAAAATATTCGTTCCTTTTTTTTGACTCAGGGTGATAAAAACAGCCCGCTTTCCGTTCAGTCTCGCTTTATAGGTCAGATCCTGGTATGCAGGTCGCACGTTTGCAACGTCTTTTAAATGAACCAAATTGCCGTTTGCTGCATGGATGATGGTATTTTCTATTTCTGTGAGCGACGTAAAAGAACCACTTGTTTCGATATTGAATGTTTTTTCTCCGAGATCAATTTTGCCGCCGGGAATATTTTGGTTTGTGCTTTGGATAGCATTAAAAATTTGGTAAAATTTGGTCGAGGGGAATGCGGAATTGCGCGATTTTTTCCATATCGAGTGAAACCCGCACTTCCTGCTGCGGATAGGCCCAAAGAGCCACTCGTTTGACGCCGGGTGAACGCTCGAAGGATTTTTTCAACTGTTTCGCTTCTTTTTCGAGGGTGCGGTATTCTGCCGACTCGGAGACGAGCGCGACCTGGAGAATCTGCACATCGGTGACCGTCCACTTTGTTGTTTCGAGGCTTAAAATTTCCTGCGGCAGTTTATGGCGGGTACTGTTTACTTTTTGCAGCACATCGGCGTATTTTTTATCAGGATCGCTTCCGGTAAGGAATTGAATGGCGATAATTCCCAATCCGTCTTCAGCCGTAGAACTCATTTCCTTAATATCTTCCAGTTCATTGAGTGCTTCTTCGAGCGGATCGATGACCAACTCTTCCATGTCCGTGGGATTGGCGCCGGGGTAAATGATGACGATACTCGATGCCGCAGGGGCAACTTGCGGATCCTCTGATCGGGGCATGGTAAAAAATGAAACGGTTCCGCTTATAACAAGTAAGATAATAAAAATATTTGTAAACTGGTGGTTTTCAATCGCCAGCCTGGGCAAACGCATAAACGATTCTCCTCAGGGGATTTCAGTTTTTAATTTCGACCAGCGCCCCGTCCCGTAGATAGGCGGAGCCGGTGGTGACCACGCTATCGACGGTTTCCAGTCCTGAAGTGACGGCAACCTGGCCTTTGAAAACGGTTTTTATTTGGACGGGAATTTTTTTCGCATGGCGCGTGGAAGTGATCGTGTAAACAAATCCGCTTTCCCCGTTTGCCTCGTTTAAAGCTTCAATGGGGATGATTCGATAGGTGTTCTTTCTTGCCGGGAAAACATCGATAGCGGCAACCATCCCGGCAACGAGCCTTTTACCCTGTTGCTGCAGGGTCGCTTTGATTTCAAATGTCCCGCTCATAGGATCCGCAGCCTGGGCTATTTCACTGACATACCCCGGGAAATGCTCACCGGGATAGGTGTCGAAAGTGACGCTGGTCGAATCGCCACTGTTTATTTTCAGCACCTGACGATCCGAAACACCACAGCGGACGATCCATTCATTGTCATGCGCTGCGAAAAGAAAGACCGGATGTCCCGGACCGATCAATTCATTTTCTTCTGCAAAACGGCGCAATATTTTTCCGTTCAAGGGAGCACGTATTGTTGCATGTTTCAGGTTAAATTGCGCAATATCGAGATTGGATTTTGCTATATCGAGCGCGGTAGCGGCATCCTGCATCTGTTCCTGCGTCGCCGCGCTCTCGGCGTACAACTTTTTTGCCCGCTTGTAATCCCGTTGCGCTTTTTGATAACCGCTTTGTGCTTGCAGAACCCGGGCGTTAATTTCCGCCAAATTCAGCCTGGCAAGGATTTGTCCCTTTCTGACCGTCGCGCCTTCATCAACAGCAATGTTTTCAATAATGCCCCCGACTTTAAATGAGAGTTTCATATTGGAAGGCGAGGATAAAATGCCGCTGCCGTGAATAGGAAGACTTTTTTCCCGGGTCAGAACTTTTACAATTTCTACAGGGATCGGCTTGACTAAATTTTCCTGCGTTGATTCGGATTTGCATCCCAAAAGCATCGTTATGAGAATGAGCACTGCCAATGGGCGAAGGCTTTGTAACGGGAAATTCATCTGCTTCTCCGGATATTCATTCAAATTTTTCTAAAGTATTAAACCGGTGTATAATATGCAATGATATTAATACCTTTCCTACGAAAAGTTTTTGTTTGGGTTACATCAGAATATGTTGAAATGTGAATGTAAAAAGGGTGGGATTTTACAAAGGGCGCAGAGATATTTTCAATTGCTTAATTCCCGGTTTTCTCTGCGCGCTCTGCAGTTATAATTTATTTCATCGCCATTTTCAATCGTTGGGCGACATCGTCCCAGTTGACGACATTGAAAAATGCTTTGACATAGTCTCCGCGACGGTTTTGGTATTTGAGATAATACGCATGTTCCCACACATCAACTACCAGCAGCGGCGTAACTCCCCAGACTGTCAAGTTTTGATGTTTTTCAGCCTGCAAAACAAAAAGTTTTTTTGCGTCCGGCTCACAGGCCAGAATGCCCCAGCCGCTGCCTTCTACTTTACTTGTCGCCGCAATAAATTGTGCCTTGAATTTTGCAAAGCTGCCGAAATTCATATTGATTGCTTTGGCTAATTTTCCCCCGGGTTCGCCGCCGCCTTTTGGCGACATGTTTTGCCAAAAAATAGAGTGCAAAAAATGTCCGGATCCGTTAAATGCAACCTTGTCGGATAGAATTTGCACCTGGCTATAATCACCGGCATCCCTGGCTTTTTTCAGTTTTGCCAAAGTAGCATTCAAACCTCTCACATAACCGGCGTGATGTTTGTCATGATGCAGACGCATGGTTTGTTCATCTATAAACGGCTCAAGAGCGTTGTAAGCATAAGGCAGGGGCGGCAGCACATATTCACCCTGTGCATTCACGACCTTTGTCTTTGCTTCGGCAGATGAAATAAAACTGCCATTTGCCAGCAAAGCTGCACCGGCTACTGCCGGTACAGTTTTTAAAAAGTCTCTGCGTTTTGTCATTTTACTATTCCTTTATTGATTCATGTTTTTAATTGCAATTTTGTTTGTGAAACAACACAACATCAAGCATTTATTCCATCGAGGCGTATTCGTTTTATACACCACAATAAATTGTGGTGCTAGTTCAATTTGTCACAACACCATGATTTATCATGGTGCTTATGCTATTGAGAATTGAATGAGAACTGCTTTAGCAGTTTCAAGCTTAAAAGATTGTATGGCTATGACGCTCGACTCACCAACAAGTGGGATACCATCAACCGTATTTTCTCCTTGTTATTCAAAATAAATTTTTTACATTGAGCAAGTTGTTAAATTTTAACAGCCGGCACAATGACGAGTAATGAGGGTTTTCATTGTGCTTTTCTATTTTTGCTTGTGGAAAACTGCAATGAACACGGAGGAAGGAACAAATGCGAAAACTGATTATTCTTTTACTCAGCCTTTTGGTTGTTTTTTCTGCCTGGGCGGAAAAACGCCCGTTCACAATAGACGACCTCTACAAAATCAAAAGTGTGCGTGATCCCCATTTTTCTCCGGATGGAAAAAAGATCGCTTTTACGGTAACGCAATATTCGCTTAAAAAAGGGAAAAGCAATTCCGATATTTACATTATAAATGCGGACGGCAGTGGTTTGCGGCAAATGACGCAATCCGATGCTGCTGATTCTCATCCCCGCTGGTCGCCCGACGGAAAATTCCTGTTGTTCGTTTCCGAGCGAAAAAACGGATCACAACTGTGGCTGCTGCCGGCAAACGGCGGTGAAGCAAAACAGTTATCCGATCTTTCTTATGAGGTGAGTGATCCGTTATGGGTGCCTGATGGTCAAAATATCCTTTTTGTCGCGGAAGTTTTTCCCGAATGCGGGGCCGATGATGAAGGCAATAAAAAGATTAACGACGGCCTGGAAAACGGAATCGTGCAGGCCCATCTCGCGGACAGTCTGTTTTATCGGCACTGGAATATCTGGAAGGATGGACGGCGGTTTCATACGTTTATTTTCAATATCAAAAACAAGCAGACGAGAGAATTAACGCACGGCGAGTGGGACGCGCCGTCGTTTTTGACGGGCGGCGACAATGCCGGATTTGACATTTCCCCGGACGGCAAAGAACTGTGCGTTGCGGCCAACACCGACAGCAACAGGTGGGAAACGACCAACAAAAATTTGTGGCTCATTCCGGTATCCGGTGGAAAGCCTGTGAATATAACCGGCGAAAACAAAGCTTTTGACGGTTATCCACACTATTCGCCGGATGGACGTTATATCGCGTATCTGATGCAAAAGGTGCCGAATTATGAATCGGATTTGATTCGCCTGGCGATTTACGATCGGCAGAAAAAAACAAAAACAGTTCTGACTGAAAATTTTGATAACTGGGTCGGCGATTTTCACTGGGCGCCGGATTCTCGCAGTATCTATTTTCTCGCTTCGGTCAAGGGGCACAATCCGCTGTACAAAGTTGACATTAAAAGCAAAAAGATTAAACAAGTTTTAGACCTCAAAACGATCGATGATTTTGAAATATCGCCTGACGGCAAGTCTGTTGTTGTCGCGCGCCGTGCTATTGCCGAACCCCGGGAAATCTGGATTGCCGCAACAAATGGTAAAAATATTCGCCGCCTGACTTTTTTTAACAAAAAGATCGAGGAACAGGTGGATATTCGCCCCGCAGAAGAAATGTGGATTCAATCTCCGACCGGCGCGAAAATTCACACTTTTGTCATCAAACCGCACAACTTTGATCCCGGTAAAAAATATCCGCTCATCCTTAATGTTCACGGCGGTCCCCAGTCCCAATGGATGGACAGCTTTCGCGGAGACTGGCAGGTTTATCCCGGTTCCGGATATGTTGTTGCGTTTCCGAATCCGCACGGGTCGACCGGCTATGGACAAAAGTTTACGCACGAAATCTCGCGCGATTATGGCGGCCAGGTGTATGAGGACGTTATGGCGGTGGCGGACTCGCTGGAAAAGATTCCCTGGATCGACAAGGATCGCATGGGCGCCATGGGCTGGTCGTTCGGCGGTTTTATGATGATGTGGCTGGAGGGGCACACGCAGCGCTTTAAAGCAATAGCCGCGATGATGGGAGTTTATGATCAGACTTCTTTTTACGGCACGACTGAGGAGTTGTGGTTTCCGCGCTATGATTTGGGCGGCGAGCCCTGGAACTCCGACCTTTATCAAAAATATTCTCCCAGCCGTTTTGCAAAGAATTTCAAAACGCCTTGCCTGGTCATCACCGGCGAAAAGGATTTTCGCGTTTCCTACACCCAGAGTTTGCAGTTTTTCACCGCGCTGCAAAAGATGGGTGTTCCGTCCCGCCTGATCGTTTTAAAAAATGACTGCCACTGGCCCAGCTATGTCAAATCCATGCCGCTGTATTATGACGCGCACCTGGACTGGTTTCACAAATATCTCGGCGGTGCCCCGGCGCCGTACGATGTGAAAAAAATGGTAAGGAATATGCTCAAATCAAAATGATCCGTTTGAAAATGTTAACCACGAATTACACAAATTTGGTTCTCTATGGAGTCGAGTAAATAAGAAAAGTAAACTATTATCTTTGCTTGTGAAAATTTAGGACAAAATGATTGCGGACAAAATAATTGAGGGAAAAAGTTGTTTCCTGCATTTGCCGGTATTTTAAAAATTTTGTTTTTTTCGTGTAATTCGTGAAATTAGTGGTTTAAAGAGAATATATCGAAATAACTTTATGGAGGTGTACCATGAAGACCGTCCATTGGATTATTATTTTAAGTTTCCTGGGAGTAGTTCCTCTCTTTGCCCAATATGATGCGGGAAAAAATTTTTCTTATCTGCAAACCGTCTTTGACCGACACGACAAGCATTTGCGCGATTTTATGGTCACTGAA
>JAADGR010000290.1 GCA_013152225.1 Calditrichota bacterium | reverse complement strand
AAATGATCTTTATCAAACTTTTAGGGAAATTGTTAAAAGCACTCAAATCCGATGCTTCGCCGGGACAAATTGCCGGAGGATTTGTGCTGGGCATGATTCTCGGCCTCACGCCTTTTTGGAGTTTGCACAACCTGGTTGTCCTCCTCCTCCTCATTCTTATTCGCGTCAATATTTCAATGGCTGTTTTTAGCTTTCTCGTTTTCAGCGGTATTGCCTATCTTTTTGACCCGCTTTTTCACAACCTCGGATATTTTCTTCTTGTTGATGTAAAATTTTTACACGGACTTTGGGTTGCCTTGTACAATACTCCGATTCTTGCGTTGTCGAATTTCAACAATACCGTTGTTATGGGAAGTCTCGTCGTCTCTCTCTTGTTGATTTTTCCGATGTACCCGCTGACTGAAAAGGGCGTTATTTTCTATCGTGAGCGAATCGATTCCAAAGTGCAAAAATGGAAAATTACTAAAATTATGAAATCGTCAAAGATTTATTCAATTTATACAAAAATAAGAAAATTCGGAGATTAAACTGTGCGTTGGAAAGGCCTCATTTTTATCGCTGCAATACTGGGAATCGTTTTTGTTCTCAGTTTGTTTTTCACCGATGCCTGGCTGGAACGACGGCTCGAAAACGCCGGTTCATCCATTGTCGGGGCAAAAGTTGAGATTGATCATCTTGATTTTTCACTCATCGGTGTGCATCTCCGTTGGGACAGCCTGCAGGTTGCTGATCCGAAAGATACGTGGAAAAATCTACTGACAACCGGCAGGACTGAATTCAATATGGAGTTTTTGCCGCTTTTAGCGAAAAAATATATTCTCGAAAATTTTGAGATAAGTCGTATGGGCAGCGGCTCGAAAAGAACAACCGACGGAAAAATTGAAAAACATAAAAAGAAGCCGGCCAAACCGGGCTTCTTTTCTAAAACAATTCAAAAACTGGAAAACGACGTTTCCCGCGCCCCGGCCTGGAATCTTGGGCAGTACAAAAGTAAAGTGAATGTGGACAGTCTTGTCGCGCTGCTCGATCTTCAATCGCCGCAGAAAATCGATTCTTTGAAAAAAGATTTGCAAGCGAAATATGCCCATTGGGATTCGGTTTTTACAAATGTTGCATTTGATCAGGACTTTCGTGCACTGGAAACGAGGATCAAGTCGATGAATCCTGCCGAAATCAAAACACCGGAAGGACTGCAAGCCGCTTTGAATACCGTGAAGCAAGCAAAAAGCAAAGTGGATTCTTTGCAAAAGGCTGTTTCGGAGACCAGGACACATTTTACCGCTGATCTTGAAAATTTCCAAAACAGTTTAAAACGTGCCGATGATTGGATAAAAGAGGACTATGAGAATGCTTTGACCAAGGCCAAACTGCCTGATATAAACAGGCAGAACATCGGCAAATTTATTTTTGGCAGCAAGATTGTTTACCAACTGAATCGTATCTTGAGTATTACCGCTACTGTTCGCAAGTATGCCGCAAAATTCCAGTCGGATAAACCCAAAAAGGAAAAGCCGCCGAGACTGAAAGGCCAGAACATTCACTTTGTTCAGAAAAACGCAAAACCGGAATTTTGGGCCAGGAAAATTCATCTTTCCGGAAAAACACAAGAGGGATTGTCTTTCGCAGGAGAACTCGATAACCTGGTTTCCAGCCAAAGGCTTATCGGCAAAACGACAACCATTACAATCAAAGGCTCGCGTGCCGACGGGAGTGCATTGAATGTGAACGGTGAGTTTAATTACCTGGACGAGGTTCCACGGGAAGCGTTTTCTTTGAAAATGAAGAAAATCCCTCTGAATAATGTAAAACTTGCGGACTCGCCGCTGCTGCCGAATAAAGTCCGGAGCGGGGTGGGTTCCATAAATGCTGAACTGGAGATTACCGGCGAACAATTACGTTCGCAAATAAAATTTAGTGCCGACAACCTTAAATTTGCCGCCCTGGCCAATGAGGGTGAATTAAACGCACTCGAGAAAAATGTACAAAAAGTTATTCGCAGCGCTTCGACTATCGACTTGGACGCTGATATTAAAAGCGAGAACAATGATCTTGCATTTTCTGTGCATTCAAATTTGGATGATTTGTTTGCGCAACAACTTCAATCTGCTCTCAGTGCCGAGGTCGGGAAGGCCAAACAAAAAGTGCGGGCAAATGTAAACAAGCGAGTGCAAAAGTATCGCGATGATTTGCAAAGTTTTGTCGGCGAAAGGCAGGCAAAGCTTGAAGGCCTGATGAAAAATTACGAAAAGATGGCTGCGGAAAAATCTCGTTTGGTGGATGACAAAAAGAAAGAACTTGAAGCGCGCATAAACCAGGAAAAGAAAAAGGGGACGCAAAAATTACAGGATCAAATTAAAAAACGCTTCAAGGGGTTTAATCCGTAAACAGTCGAAAAGTATGTCATCGCGAGGAGCAGGGCGACAGTTTACCCCGAATTATCGGGGAAGCGATCTTCAGAAGACAACCCCTTGGCAGACATTCAGATTGTTTCGCTTCGCTTGTAATGACATTTGGACTTTTTACGAATTACTCCTGAATTGGTGGGGAGATTTCCATTTCAATGGGCGTGTCTTTACTCTTGGGATTTTGTTCTTTCCTGCGCTTGCTGGATTAATTCCAGGAGAGAGAGCACTTTATCTTTTGCAGGCTCTTTGATTCGTTTGATTTCTTCTTCCGAAAAATGTTCGTTCATAAAGTCAACAATCGGAAATCTTTCGAACCAGCAGTCAAAAGTCTTACGGCAGGGGGAACCCTGGTTTACTTTGCGACAATACTCGAAACGAATTTGATGTCCGAGCATAGGACATCGTCTCTCCTCATTATCAAAATCTGTGATCATCAAACAACTCCGTTAAAACGTCAGACCTCAAAGGTTTTAAAAACCTTTGAGGTCTTTGCATCAAAGAACCTTAATTTAAAACATCACGGTTTTGGCAGCCCTTCGAGGGATGCAAGAGATTTTCTAATGTCTTCTTCCGGTAGCGGATAATTGGTGAGCTTGTTGTTAAAATAAGCATCATAACCCAGGAGATCCATCAAGCCGTGCCCGCTCCAGTTAAAGAGGATTACTTTTTCTTTGCCTTCCTCTTTTGCCTTTTTTGCCTCCTCGATGGTGGCGGCGATAGCATGAGACGTTTCGGGAGCAGAAATGAATCCCTCCGTCTTTGCCCAGAGAACAGCAGCTTCGTAGCAATCAAGTTGGTGCATGGCGCGCGGCGATGCCAGACCGTCTCGTATCGTCTGACTGACCAGCGGGGCCATACCGTGATAACGCAATCCACCGGCGTGAATCGGAGGAGGTACAAAATCATGGCCGAGTGTGTACATTGGCAGTAACGGCGTCATTTTCGCTGTATCGCCAAAATCATACGTAAAAGGTGCGCGCGTCATTGTCGGGCAGGATGAGGGTTCCACCGGAATAATGTCGATTTCGGCGCCGTGAATTTTGTCGGCAATGAATGGAAACGACAGACCGGCAAAGTTGCTGCCGCCGCCTGCACAACCAATGATTGTGTCCACCTTTTTTTCGCCGGCTAATTCCAACTGTTTTTTGGCCTCCAGACCAATGATTGTCTGATGCAGCATCACGTGGTTTAAAACGCTGCCCAGCGCATAACGTGTCTTGCCCGATTGGTCCGTTACAGCAGCTTCAACAGCCTCACTGATGGCCATTCCCAGGCTTCCCGGCGTATCCGGCATTTCGGCCAGGATAGCCCTGCCTGCCTGTGTTTCATTGCTCGGACTGGCAACACATTTGCCGCCCCAGGTCTCCATCATCAGGCGGCGAAACGGCTTTTGGTCAAAACTGATTCGTACCATGTAAACCTTGCATTCCAGGCCGACCAGGGAACATGCAAAACTCAGTGCGCTGCCCCATTGTCCGGCACCTGTTTCGGTCGTCAATCGTTCGATACCGAATTCTTTGTTATAATAAGCCTGGGGGACAGCCGTGTTGGGCTTGTGGCTTCCCGGAGGGCTGACGCCTTCATTCTTGTAATAAATATGAGCAGGCGTACCCAAAGCCGCTTCAAGCCGTTTTGCCCGGTACAGCGGTGACGGACGCCACAGAGCGTACATTTCCAGTATCTTTTCCGGAATATCGATCCAGCGTTCCGTGCTGACCTCTTGTTCTATTAAATTCATTGGAAAAACCGGGGCCAGCATATCCGGCGTAATCGGTTTTCCGTCCGGTCCCAATGGTGGTAACGGAGGCGTAGGTAAATCCGCCGCCAAATTGTACCATTGCCTGGGCATATCTTTTTCGTCGAGCAGAATCTTTGTCGCGCTCATCAGAATCCTCCTTGTTTTATTATAGTGCCAATTAGGAATTTGCAAGAATAAAAAAACCCGCTGCGATATTTCGTAGCGGGCTTGAGAAATCTTTGTTGCCGGGTGATACTAATACTTAATAAAATGCTCCACTCCCACTACGATCGAATATATGCCACCACCAGCCCCACCAGTGGTTCCAGTTTTTATAAACGATTTTTGTGGAAATGTGAAAAGTCATAGTTTTAATCCCGTTAATTTGTTCGATAATATAAAGAAAAATTAGAATTATGTCAAGGCATTATATGACTTTTCAGTAAAACCTTATTTGCGGAGCGGCCTGTTTAACTTTATTGATTTTGTTGCGCAAAAGATGTATTTTATGAAAAGAAAATTTTAAATAATCAGATTGATTTGTCATTGATGAGGGAGGATGATGCAAGTGTTTGATCGGACAAAAGATATTTTAGCTCTGGATTTTGACGGTGTCATTGCAGACAGTATAAATGAATGCCTTGTTGTTGGTCATAATTCATTTGCTGCATTTGAAGGGCGCGATGATAAGATCGATGAGCTTCGAGTATTGGATGAACAACTGGTTGCTGAAAGCAAAAGGCTGAGGGATTTTATCCGCTCCGGTGAAGATTATGTTTACATCGATCTGGCGGTCAGGGAAAAGGCGGATATTCAAAATCAGGCGGATTTTGATCGCTTTACAGAAAAATTTTCCGATCTGCGTCCGACATTTTTTGATATCTTTTATCGCGAAAGAGAAAGGTTCTCGAATGAGCAGAGACAGAAATGGATACAGCTCAATCCTTTGTACCCGGGGATGAAAGAGTTTTTGCACCGGTTTTCACCAAAGGAACATTTATTTATTATTACAACGAAAAAGACTTTTTTTGTAGATCTCATTCTTTCCGCCCACAAAATCAATTTGCCCGAAGCACATCTCTTTCATGCGAATAGTTCATTGCCTAAAAAAATGATTATTTCCGATCTGATGAAAGCCCACAGCATCGATCCTCATCACTTTTATTTTGTCGATGATCAGGTGGATACATTACTAAAAGTGCGGGATGCCGGAGTACATTGCGTCTTTGCCGAATGGGGGTATAACAATGTTGAACAGAAAGAAAAAGCCCTGCAAGCAGGGGTAATGTGCATGACGTTAAACGAGTTTTATGAATTTTATCAGGGAGATTGATTTGCGAGTCTATTTTT
>JAADGR010000253.1 GCA_013152225.1 Calditrichota bacterium | reverse complement strand
TGAATTCGGATGGTGAGAGCGTTTTTGCCAAGTGAATGTTTTTGGCGCGTGGCAAATCTGGTGAAACGCAGGCCGTTAACTTGCTTAAATCACTTTGTCAAAGGCTAAATTGTAGGGCGTTTCGTTAAATCACCTTGCTTTCCAGCGTAAGTAGAGATAGATAACCGCTAGTTAGTTGGTTGGATAAAATTGTTGACCAGTATGGAGGAAGGTATATTATAAAAGGAATGAGGTTTATTTTATGAGTAGCTCAAAAAATAAAGGTAAAGGACTTGCCATTGGTCTAGGTATCTTGCAGATATTTATTGGTATCGGCGCGGTACCAGCCGGCATAGCGATGATTACTGATCCAGGCGGCAGCAGCCTGGAGATGCCCGTAGAGATACTTATCAATTCACCTTTCTCCGATTTTTTTATCCCTGGAATTTTTCTGTTAGTGGTCAACGGGATTGGGAGCCTTCTCGGAGGGGTGGCGTCCTTCCTTCGGTATCGGTTTGCAGGCGAAATTGCTGTTGGGTTGGGAGCGTTTTTAATTATCTGGATCATTGCCCAAGTTTGGTGGATGGGGATTCACTGGCTACACTTTCTGTATATTATTTTTGGTATTGTAGAGTTAGGATTAGGATTGATGTTGCGAAAAAATTTGCGTATCACCAATTGAGAGAAATACCTCAAATACTAAATGCGCTCAAGGTAAAATTGGTTTTGCAGGGAAAAGACGCAAGCCAACAATTCGTTCAAGAATACACCAAAAGCGTCCGCGTTTGATGTCGGGAGTATCGCTTTGGAAAGTTTTTATAAATACTGTAAATTACGGTAGATGTTTGGTGCGGCTTAACTCTTCCCTTAGCGAATGACAAACATTCGGGTCAACCATTCGGATGAAAATTACCGAATGTGGTTGCCGGGGCTGACCGCTACCCGATTTTAGCGGTACTGCTGCCGGCTTTCAGCTAACAGCAGATAGCACGGTTTGCAAACTCATAAATAAATGGAGGATGACATGGAAAAAGCTTTATTGGCAACTCAATTGTTGTTTTATCTCTTGGGTGGTTTAGGAATATTCTTCTTGGGGATTGGAGCTCTTTGGTTTGTGTCGGTTTATAAGGACAAGGATAAGTAGTATCGCGAGCTCTCTGTGTGATCTCGCCTGCTTGGAAGTTAGCAAAGGAGATTTCGATCGCCCTATATGTCACGGTCCAAGTTAATTCCCCACCTAAAATGGTAAAAAGTCCACGTTAATTCCCCATCTAATAGGGTCAGGTTTTTTCTTCACTTTTTGAGGAACTTAATTTTATTTATAAAAAAATTCTCCCTTATTTGTCAAAAAACATAAGGGAGAATTTCATGGCATATAAAAGGATTAATGTAATGGACATCTATAAAATTATAAGAAGATAGCATGCAGGTCAAGCGATTTGTGAAATTTCCAGAGCCTTATGTTATGACCGTAAAACGGTAATAAAATACATACAAAAGGCACTACTCTTTTTTTTAAGAAATCAATTTGAAGGAACGGGTTATCGTTTTGTTCAACTTGATGAAAATCCTGACTTTCTAGTTACAACATAGATAAATATTCCGAATACCATTCATCATATATACCACTTCAAACTGTAACACTTTCCGAATGGATTTCAGGTAAGACTATCACCAGTTTCCAAAATATATCTGGTACATTCGATTTTTGTATAGTCCCTATAGTTACGGCTTAATGCTCTTTAAAAAACCGGTTACCCTCTTTAGGTGAAAATACATCCATCGCGATTATGCCGGGTATTAGTTTCATAAATTCCATGCCCGAAGATTTATCCTCGGAATACCGATAATCCCACACAACAGCATATAGCTTTAATCTGCCGGTTATCATTAGCCACCGCTTTATCGAACTGTTTTCGATGTACGCAACCGGGCGCTACGGCATCAACCTGGTACGCGTAACCGAAAATGATTTTCTTGACTTCTAAGGGTACATACGTGCTTAACAGGGCAGGATTACCGGGTGGTGTATCCCTTTGAGGGCACTGGTTTCATTCGGCTGAAAAGCGGTCTGAAAAGAGCCAAAAGGGTCAATTGCAGGTATGGTTACTATCCGATAGTGAGTGTTTGCCTGCGTCTGAAATTGTGAAACCGGAAACATAACCGACGAACAAAATATAATCCCCCGCGAATTTCAGAACCGGTCTTCAGCGCAGTGAATCATATCCGCCTTTAACCCCTTCTTTGGATAATACAATTTGCCACAATTGATTTTTTCGTGCCCGAAACGACCCGGCGCAGTAAAGTAAATAATATTTCCACATCCGATAAAAACGATCATTGTAACGGGATTTTATTTTATCCCAGCCCTTGTGGAAATTTTCAAACCAGGCCATCAATGTTAAATCGTAATATGCCCCGAAATTATGCCAATCTTCCATGACAAATAATCCCTCAATCGCGGTGGTAATCTGCCTTGCCGAAGGGAGCATGGAGTTAGGGAAAATATATTTTTCGGTCCAGGGATCGATGGAATGGGTGGATTGATTACCGCCGATGGTATGCAGCAGGAACAACCCGTCGTCTTTTAGGGATCGATGTACTATTTCCATGAACACGCGATAATTTTTATACCCCACGTGCTCAATCATGCCTACCGAGACAACATGATCAAATTTTTCATTCACATCCCGATAATCCTGCAGGCGAATGGTTACCGGAAGCCCCCGGCAGCGTTGCTTACCCAGCTCCACCTGTTCCCGGGAAACAGTTATTCCCACAACTTCTACCCCGTATTTCCCGGCGGCGAATTTTGCGAAACTGCCCCATCCGCACCCAATATCAAGCACCCTCATTCCACTCTTGAGTCCCAATTTTTTACAGATTAAATCCAGTTTGGATTCCTGCGCTTCGTCCAGATTGGCGGCATTTTTCCAGTATCCGCAGGAATACGCCATCGTTTTGCCAAGCATCAGGGAATATAATTCATTTCCGATATCGTAATGATGTTCCCCGATCCTAAAAGCCCGCGACCTGCTTTGAAGATTCAACAGACGCGCTTTCAGAAACAAAAGGGCTAACCGCCAATTCCGGCTGATTTTTTCATCCAACCTGGCACGCAGAATCCTGTAAAATAACTCATCAAGCGCCTTGGCGTCCCACCAGCCGTCCATGTACGCTTCCCCCAACCCAAGGGAACCCTGACTAAAAACTCTTCGGTAAAGGTTCGTGTTGTGTACCTGGATGTCCCAGGGACGGTCTCCGTTTATGATGACATCAGCGGGAGCAAGTATTTCCCGGGCTTTTTCTTCCAATTTATTGACCGACATGACTATCGCCTTTTTGATTTAATCATTTGAACGCATCACAAGCCGCAAATGATTTCGTTTTATTATTCGCGGGTAAGATATTCTTCCCGTATTTCTTGAAAACATAAAAAGTTATAACGATAACAATCACAATTCTGTTCCCCCCTCATTATCTGCCTCCGGCAGGAATAGAAGTGGCTCCCATAACTTAGACACCTTTTTCGATTTTTAAGGTGTAAACCTGCGGTGTTTTCATTAAGCTGCCAAATCTCTCTTTGGCTTATTATTCACCTGTTCCGGAGTTTTCTTCCCAAGAGATTGATGTATTCTTTTCAGATTGTATAATCTAATCCAATTACCGATTCCCTGCCTGGTCTAAGCTACCGTGTCATAGGCGTTCAAGTAAACTTCTTCATACTTGAGACTCCGTCACAATCTTTCTACAAAAACATTATCTACCCAGCGTCCTTTTTCATCCATGCTTATCTTAATATCAGAGGATTTTAATACCAGGGTAAATTCTTCGCTTGTAAACTGAGAACCCTGATCTGTATTAAATATTTCAGAGGTACCGTATTTTGCAATGGCTTCATTTAATGAATCAATGCAAAAGATTGTATCCATACTGTTGGATAAGCGTCAACTCAATACCTTACGGCTGTTAAGTCCAGAATAGCCATCAGGTAGAGAAAACCTATAGCCATAGGGATATGGTAATATCCGTTGCCCAAACTTGAATAGAATGAGCTATCTTCAGGTTCTTTAACAGATACGGATTTAATCTTATGCCAATTTCCGGGTCGGCTGGTTTTTTTAAATTAATTATCAGATGAGTTTTTTTGGTTTTAAGGGTTTTATCTTACCCCGGATTATTGATTTTAAATCATTGATAACTTCTTGAAATTGCGTTTTTCTCTTCTTGGAATGGTCTCGTTTTTCCTTGCTATGTGCGTATCGCTTTAATTTGCTTTTCTTGCTACTTTCAAAATAAGTATCGGTCACTAAGAAATTCTGAAGTAAATTAATGCGTAGATTAACAAGGTTATTAAATTTGAAGAAAGATTTACCAGGTCGTTGTCTATAAATCCGAATCCCGAATTCAATTGCGTCGGAGTCTTGCAATGTATCTTTTTTTCAGTGTATTTGCGGCAAACTGAACATTGATATTGTCCCTGAATTGTGGCGCCAAAAAAACTGTCGATCAGATTGCCCAGAAAACTCAGAAAAATCAACGATAGCAATTGATTTAAATTGAAAGAAATAAATAACATTCCCGAAAAAACGATCGCCAGGCTTCCCGCAAATCCGGCAAGAGTTCCGGTTACCGAAATTGCTCCTGAAATTCCCGGATTTACCTTTTTAAATGTGGTGATTAATCTCGGTTTTGATTTGGAAAGAACGCCGATTTCCGTGCTCCAGGTATCGGAAGTCGCCACACACAATGATAACAAATAAAGCATGTACCAATCAGGATCGGGAAACAGATGATTCAATATTACCAAAATTCCGGAAATTCCGCCGTTTGCAAGAACCTGAGAATAATCTCTGACGCCCGATTTCTCAAACGTATCTTTGAATCGCCGTTTAACGCTTTTTCCCGTTTTGGAAAGCAATGACGATAAAATAAAAAAGGTCAAAATCGGAACCGTCCACTTTAATCCGCCGAGACCGAATATTGCGGTCGCCAATAAAAATGTCATGGCGCTGCCGCTGAGAGAAAGAAATTTGGCGCGATAACTTAAAACCGAAACCAACAGAGCCAGTATTTGTCCGATTAGCATCTGATTCAACTGACTTTGACCGGCGTGAACTCCGATAAAAAGAAACAACGCTCCGCCAACCGGAACAAAAAGATTATCGGATCCCCTTGAAGATAAGGTTTCAATTACCGTAACCAGAGTACTGACAAAAATCGAAATGAGAAAAACCGATTCAACTTCGGGAAACAAATAATGAAGCTCTAAATAAATTAAAGAAAAACTTAAAATAAACATGGCGCACGAACCGGCTACCGACTTCGTATCTTTAACCAAAACAAAGCAGAAGCGACTTCCCCGTCTCTCCCCCGCTATCGCAGAGAGTGATTGTGCAACGGCAAACAAAGAAATTCCCGCAACAATAAAACGGCGATCAATGGTCCAAAAGAAAAGAATTAAAACAAGGTAAGCCAGCGGAAAATAAACGGTTCCAAAGGAATGAAGGTGTTTGTGAAAGCTCT
>JAADGR010000141.1:5607-6205 GCA_013152225.1 Calditrichota bacterium | reverse complement strand
ACTGGGAATACAAAGTATACCTAAAGGAGGAAACTATATTATGTCTACTCGACAAAAATAAAAGAGTACAAGCCACAATATAAATCCGCAAGTTCGGAGATTTCTTTAGAAAAAAAAGCAGCAAACAGTTTGAAATCATTGCTAAAACAAAAGGAAGACAAATTAAATCAAGCGCTTGTATCGTTTATTGATATGTTACTAAAAGATATAAAGAGATATAAAACATTGCCAAAATATACATTAAGAAGACTCGTTTTACCCGAAAAATCCAGTAAAGAACCTTATGACGAATTGTTAAAAAATGTTGAAAATTTAAGAAGAAAAATCGGTAATGATTATTTGGAAACAATTTTAAAAAGAACGTCAAATATTGATGATGATATAATTATTGCAGTTGAAAATAAAAAAGAATTCCTATGAGATTCAGCTTTTTCAAAATACTCGTTTTCCTTGTCCTTATTATCTCCCGCCCGGTTTTTCCCTCAGAGATCGATGTCGATCAAATCCGCAAGGCGATCAAAGAAAAAGGCGCTTCCTGGACGGCAGGTGAAACCTGGCTGACGCGGCTTCCCGAGGAGCAGCGGCAAAGGGCATTGGG
>JAADGR010000141.1:0-5533 GCA_013152225.1 Calditrichota bacterium | reverse complement strand
CCTGGGCGGACAATTACGGTAATTTTATCACTTCCGTCAAAGATCAGGGACTGTGCGGTGCTTGTTCCTATTTTTCAACAATGGCTGCGGTTGAAGCATGGATGCGCATTAAAACCGGCAACCCCAGGCTCGACATTGATCTTTCCGAGCAATATGTTCTTTCTTGCGGTAATGTCGGCTCGTGCGAAAACGGCGCTTACATTCAGGGCGTGCATCAATTCATCCGCGATTTTGGTGTTCCCGGCGAAGCATGTTTTCCCTACAAAATGACAGACAAAGTTTCCTGCTCCGAGGCATGTCCGGGATTTGCCGATGAGTTGGTTTCAATCGGGGATTTTGTTGTCGTGAGTTACGAGCAAGCCACTATTGATGACATTAAGAATGCTGTTTTTCATCGTCCTGTCGTTGCCGGTATGGAAGTTTATAGCGATTTTATGTCCTACACCGGCGGTGTCTATGAATATGTCGAAGGCAAGGACGAGGGTGGGCATGCTGTCTTGATTTACGGGTGGGATGATTCGCAGCAAAGCTGGCTTTGTAAAAATAGCTGGAATAGCGGTTGGGGTGAAAAGGGTCATTTTCGCATCAAGTGGGGCGAGTCTGCAATTGGCTCTCCGCTTGTTATGATTTGGGATGATGCCGCCGGATCGCCGCGCATGGCTGTTTCTCCGTCTGCCATGAATTTGACTCTGAGTCCAGGAGAAACGGCGACCCGCCAGTTGACGGTTAAAAATGTCGGCAGCGGCACATTGGAATTTGTAACGAAAATAACGGCCGACAGTATGCCCCGGGCCTTTTTCCACCAAAGTGATTTTCATTCTCTCGACGGGCAGTCCTGGTGGTGCGGTTCGGAACGGCTGCAGGGCTATGACAATGAATGGCTGCAATATCTGCAAACACCCCTGCTGGATTTTTCTGCAACAACGCACCCCCGTTTGCAGTTCAAGGCATCCTGGGCGCTTCAAAACGACGAATGTGATCAAACCGGATACGACGGTTGGGATGGCTGCAATGTTTGGATTTCCGAAAACGGGGGAACAACATTCGAGTTGTTGCAGCCCCTGCAACCGGCCTATACATGCACAAGTTTGTATGGTTTTGGAGAAACATGGGGACTGGGCTTTGGCATTGCCGGATGGAGTGGAAAGAGTTCGGCGTGGCAGGATGCGGTTTTCGATCTGTCCGGCCATAACAGCGCACAAACAGTCATCCGATTCGCCTTTGCTTCGGATGATAAAAAGAGCGGCAGGGATGCCTTGGAAAACACCGGCTTTTTTATTGATGATATTCAAATTACAGACGGTGGGAAAACAATTTTTTCCGATGCCGGAAACCTCAATTCTGCAATGAGCGTCACGGGCAGCGGCTCGGATCAAACACAATGGCTGACTCTTCCTTTTGCAACGGCTGCTTTAAATGCGGGTGATTTTTTGGATATTCCGGTTGAAATAAATACATCTCATCTCGCTTCCGGCAGATACGATGCCTCGATTGAAATTATAAACAATCATCGCCGGGACATGTCTAAAGTCATACCGCTTTCCGTCAATGTTGGCAAAGCTGAACATGACGTCGGTGTCGGTAAAATGATTGCTCCTCTTTATCACTGGCCGATATTAATGAATTTTTCTCCCACTGTTCTCCTTAAAAATTGGGGCCAATATGATGAAGAAAATATTGTCATGCAATGCCGTATCGACGGGCCGCTGGGAGATGCAATGTCTTCTGATCAGCAAATTGCCAATGAACTGCCGGCCGGGACAAGTCTCCGCTATGCCTTCCCGACAGTTTCTCAGGCTGATAGCGGGGATTATCACCTCCTTTTCAAAGCGGAAACACCCACAGGCGATGATAATCCGGGCAATGATGAACTTGAGGCGTGGATACATGTCGCGCCGTTGATTGATGATTTTGAGCAAAAAAGCACTCTCTGGGATTATGGCCAGGGCTGGGGCCTCACGGATCATTTCACCGGCGGCTATCAAAGCAAATATGCGATGCATGTCAATTCCGGGGAAAGATATTCTGATAATATGGATAACAGCCTGACGCTGCTCCACAGTTTTAATTTGTCCAATGTTGCTTTTGCCGCATTGAGTTTCCGGATTCGCTACTCCATGGAAAAGGGTAAAGATTACCTTCTCATTCAGGCGGCTGATAATGGAAGAAAGTGGGCGACCCTCGATTCTCTGACGGGTGCCAATTTGCGCTGGCGGCAGCACAAATTGGATTTGACACCCTTTTGCGGCCCCGGGAACGATTCCGTTTTCGTTCGTTTCCGTTTTGTTTCCAATGAGAGTCACACATCAATCGGCCCGATGATCGATGATGTGAAAATAAGTACCGAAAATGTAACCAAAGGCCGCGCACAAAAAATGGCGCTGATTCCGCGTTCTTTCTCTTTGGAACAAAATTATCCGAATCCGTATAATCCTGTTACGACCATCGCCTATCGTGTGTCGGAACCCGCCCTGGTTTCGCTGCAAATTTTTAATCTCAACGGGCAAGTCATTGCGGAGCTTGTCAATGCGGAGCAGTCTCCGGGTTTGCACAAAGTTTCATGGGATGCGCATGAAAAAGCATCCGGAATTTATATCTACCGCCTGGAAGCAGTGACGAAAAACGGGGAGAGATTTCAGGCTGCACGGAAAATGTTATTAGTGAAATGACAGTTAAAGGATTTTGATTTGACTTTATTGCAGCAAAAAAAATATTCAGTATTCTTGAAAGCACTTTTCATCGTCGGATTTTTCGTCGTAAATCTTGCGTTTGCAATGCCCGGGAAGCTTGATCCCGCTCTTTTCTGGGTTTCAAAAAACCCGGCGCGGGCGAAAACAATGCAGCGGAGTCTGCAAAAGACGGCGGGTGAACCGGTTGTCCGAACGATCGTCACTTTTCGCGGCAATGCGAACGACATCCGATCGGCCGGAGCCAGGTTGATCACTGTGGTTGGAGATGTTGCCGTCGCCGATATTCCGCTCAGCAAGCTGGATGTGATTGCCGATTTGTCTTCGGTTCTCTATATCGAAGCTTCTTATCCCGATCATGCATATCTCGATAAAAGCATTCCTGCGATTCGTGCCGGTGAGGCGCGCCAATCGTTCGATGTGACCGGCCGGGGCGTTCTCATCGGTATCATCGATTCGGGCATCTATTGGCAGCATGAAGACTTTCGTAAACCGGACGGTACGACACGGATAAAGAGTCTGTTGGATCTCAGTCATCCCGGCCCGGTTCATGGCGGAACCGTCTATTCCGAGAGTGAGATTAATGACGCGCTGAATGGCATCGGTTTCATTGACGAAAAGGATGTCAGCGGCCACGGGACGCACGTTGCCGGTATTGCCGCCGCCGATGGCAGTGATAACTCGACTTTTGGGACTTTTGCCGGAGTGGCACCGCAAGCAGAATTGGTTATCGTAAAAGCAACGCGCGATGAAAAAGGCAGCGAGTTTCAAACAGCAGATCAGATTATTGCGCTTTCTTTTATAGATAGTGTTGCCACTGCCCTGGGAATGCCCTATGTTGTAAATCTTAGTTTTGGCGGCCATTTTGGTGCGCACGACGGCACGTCGACTGTTGAGCGGGTCATCGACCGCTTGGTCGGGCCGGGTATTCCCGGCAAAGCCATTGTTACCGTTTGTGGAAATGACCGCGAGGAAAATATTCACGCAGGCGCCCAATTCAGCGGCAGCAAAACGACTGCTGAAATTACTTTTGATATTAGTGAATATACAGCGCAAGGCGGCAGCAATAACGATAAGGTGCAGTTGGACGGATGGTATGACGGCAACGAAAAAGTGTCCGTTACGCTTTACTCTCCGTCCGGCAAAAAGATTGGCCCGGTCAAATTTGGCAATTATATTGATACGAAAACAGCCGAGGGCGCGGTTTACATCTGGAACGGATTTTACGAAAACGGGAAATACCTGAGTCCGGGTGTCAATCCTTTCAATAATAGTAATGAAATGTTTGTCCAGATTTCGGATGAACAAGCTTATCGACCGCCGGCTGAAGGAACCTGGAAACTGTATCTTGCCGGCACGGGCGGAAAAATAGATTTTTGGGAATCAACGGCTACGATGCCGTTTGCTTTTGTGCAGGGCAATCTTGAAAGTGGAAAGATTTCAACGCCGGGCACGGCTCATAACTCCATTACTGCCGCGGCTTTTGTGACCAAAAAGTTTTGGAATGATATTGACGGCAATCACCTGACTATCGATAGCGGAGGAGACTTAAAAATCGGAGATATTGCTTCATTTTCAAGTCCCGGGCCGACACGAGATGGCCGAACCAAACCGGAAATTGCCGCTCCGGGACAGATGATTGCCGCCTCGCTTTCTCTGGATGCATTGCCGCCGGAACCGGCAAGTATTTTCCTTTCCGGGTCCGGTGAATTTCCAAATGCCTTTATTTTGCCGCAGGAACTCCAGGCTCTTTCCGGTGGAACAAGCATGGCCGCACCTCATGTCGCCGGGGTCATTGCTTTGCTGTTTCAGAAATACCCGCAGGCCACAGCGCTGCAAATCCGTGATATGTTGACGGAATCCGCAAAGGTTGATCGTTTTACGGACACCGTTCCCAATAATGACTGGGGCTGGGGAAAACTGGATGCTTACGCTGCGCTGAATGAAACGCCGGGTATCGAATCTCCGACGGATTATCGCTTTTTGCAGGCGTATCCGAATCCCTTTATCATCAATACGACCATTGAATTTGAACTACCTGTCACGTCAACTGTTGATGTGACAACAATAAGGATTTTTAATGTCCTCGGCCAGCAGGTGCGTGAACTTCTTTCCGAAGTGCGCTCTGCGAGCAAGCAACGGGTTTTTTGGGACGGCCGGGATAATAACGGTTACCTCGTCGGCTCCGGCATTTATTTTGTTGATTTTCGATCAGGTGATCACCGCGAAGTGAAAAAAATAGCGTTTTTAGGTGGAAGAAAATAATAAATAGCTCAATAAATGAGTAACTTGTAAAAAGTCTTAAAATGTCATTGCGAGCGAAGCGAAGCAATCTGGATGTCGGCTAAAGTGCAGTTTATTAAAGATCGCTTCCCCGATAATTCGGGGTAAACTCTCGCTGCGTTCCTCGCGATGACATGCTTTTCGACTTTTTACGAAGCACTCATAAATAATTCAAATCATCAATTTAAAACTTTTGGAGGAATAGAAATGGGATCACTATGGGAAGATATTCGTGACGGCATTCGTGATGGTATTGAACTGGTAGTTGACAAAACAGAAGAATACAGCAAAATCGGCAAAATAAAAGTCGATATTATCGGCATTAAAAGAAACATTGAAAAAGGATTTTCCGAGCTTGGTGGACGGACGTACGAGATTCTGAAAGAGAGCAAGAAAAAGAATGTCGGGTCCGATGCGGATGTCAAGCGTCTTGTCGATGAGTTGATGGAACTGGAGAAAAGCCTCGACGACAAGAAAAACGAAATCATTAAAGTCAGGGAAGAAAAAGAAAAAGAACGTCGTGAGCGCGAAGAATCCCGAAAGAAAACGGCTGAAGAAACCTA
>JAADGR010000477.1 GCA_013152225.1 Calditrichota bacterium | reverse complement strand
CGTTCTACTGAAAATTTTTTGCGGTTGCGCTTAATTCGTTCTATCTCATGCAGCGTCTCGGCAGTTAAATAATTTTCGCCACAATGAGGACAACTTATTATCGGAACATTCTCAATGATGAGTAAATTTTGTCCTTTACCATAACTTTTAGAAACATGACGAATACGTGCACCATCTTTTCCACAAATATCACATACCATCTTTTATTCCCTATGTTTATTCTTCATATACAGTAATGATAACCAATTTATCCGTTGCACTCAGTTTTGCTGCAACAACAACCCATTCCCCTAAGACGCTTTGGCCTCTTACAAGATATTTCCACTCAAATGTTTTAACATCTCTCTGACGTTCTACAATTTTGCCCGTCAGGATACATTGCTCGATATCGAAAATTGTTAAACCATCATTTCCCATTTCTTCTTCAGCATGTACAGTCATCACATACTGAAGTGTACGAATTTTCTCTCGAAATCGCCTTAATGTTTGCTCAAACACAAACCTCTCCGAATCATTTTGATACAAAAAAGATATACACAAAAAAAGAAAAGCGCAAGGACTTTTAAATATTCGTATCCAAAACAAAAAAAGCCCCGTTTTGCTTAAATAAAACGGGGCCGGATTTTAATATCTCATTGAAAACTATTTTGGAGGTGTTAGTGCCGGACGCATTTTTTCAAGCTTTTTGTTTTCATCTGTCTGTTGCTGACCTTCGAGAATCTTTCTCAATCTTTCCAGTTCGCGTTCGGCTTTGCGTCGCTCATTTTTAATCCTGTCCAATTCTTCTTCGGCAGACTCTGTTTCGCGACGTTCCTTGATGATCTGTTCAAAGAGTTCTCTGCGCGATTGTGCTTTTTGCATGAGAATGTCACGCTCTTTTAAATGAAAAATAGAAGTGGGCAACAAAACAAACTTGGCGCCGACATTCATCCGCCAGGTACTGTAATTGGGCAAACCTGCCGGTGCTCTTCTCGGACCTATTGTTTCATCTTTGTCGGCAGACAGTCGATAGTCTCCGGAGACAAAAAAACTAAACCATCGGTACGGTTTGTATGTAACGTTGGCGTCGAGGTAAAGGTAGTTTTCCCTGCTCGCAGCGGCAAGTGGAGGACGCTGCAACCAAACGTTACCCCACCATTCTAAACCGTAATCAAAGCTTTCGGTCGGAATCGTTAAAGCAAGTGAATAAATCCCTTCCTGAGAAGGTGAAAGAACCTGGCTTTCGGCAGCGAACGCTTTATCATCAGTCAACATTTGGCCTACATCGTTGTGATGAATGTACCCCACGTTGACGTGCATGTTGAAAGAATCTTCAGGATAAAGCGGATCATAAGCATAACTTACGAGTCCTGTAAATCCAAACTCCGTCTTGCCGGCTGTATAATCTTCCCATCGGACATTGTGTGCATCGCCTGTGGGAAAACGTGCATTGAGCTCAAGACCATATTTTAATGAACTGGCTTTTGAGCCGAATGAGCCGATTTTCAATGCTAAAAAAGTGTCCCACGGGTACGAATCAAAAGTGCCCTGGTTCAGGTCCTGGTAAACAACGGGAGACAGAGTAAGATCAAAATGTTTCCCTAATCCATAATTTAATGCGACAAGACCCTGGACATCCCACACAGTGAAAGCACGGGCCATGTTATCGGTCCTGGATTTTGTTTCATAAACTTTACCCCAAAAACGGGTATGCGTTAAAACAGAAAGTCTTCCTGTTTCCGTAACCCAGGCCGCTCTGGTATGCGGAGAACCCTTTCCACCATTTGTCACCACGGCCCCGGAATTCCCAACGATCAGGAATAATAATGTAGCTACCAAAATTGGCCTAATTGCTTTCATATCCCAACCTCCAAGTGAAAGTACAATTACATATAATAGATTTAAATCTAATATTTTTTAATAAATTGTCAAGACAAATATTTCACTGTAAAACAAATTTTTGCCAGTGTGATTCACTACCGGAATTTAAACTGGGACCCCGTATATCAACGCGCCATTGATAGGCCTTGCCTGGTACCAATTGTCTGATTTTTGCTTTTCCATCCCAATTAAATTGAGCTTGTTCATCCAGCGTTTCATAAGAGGGCATGATTTCACTCATCCAGATCAGGTTATCGTCTTGAGCATCGAACAGCTTGAGAATGTACATTTCCGGCGAATAATCGTAGAATTGCCAATGAAATAAAAGATGTTCTTCGGATGAAACGAGCAAATTAAAGGCTTTGGCAATGAGCATATAATTCACGGTATCGGACGACTCGCTCCAGGTGCCATTCTCATCCACACCCTTGATGAAGTAAAAGTACCTGACATTAAATACAACATTTTTCTCATCGATATAAAGACTATCCGCTTCCCCCAAATCTGCTGCTAATGAAAAAATTTCGTCTTTCTGAGATTTTTTGTACAATCTGTAACCATTAAATATAGAATCCAATTCCCATTGAATTTGAATTGCATTATTGTCAGGAATAGCATCTATACCTTTTTCCGTTAAAACTGTATCAGGTGGAGACGATAGTATTACAGGCGCCTCAGGAATGGGTACAGGATTGTCGGCATTTTTTTTACAATTGGATAACAACAAAACATCCAAAAGAAAAAGGACAAAAATACATTTTAAGGACTGACTCATGGTGTTGATTATAATATAATTGTGCAACTTATTCTGTTTAAATTCTCAAACGCCGTAACAACAAAGGCATAATCAACCGAAAGCTTCCAGAATCGCAGCCCCATGCCCGCCGTAAGACCCGTCTTTTTTTTACCTAATCTCACAGCCAAATTTTTGATTACAAATTCTGTACCAAAAAGACTCTCACTTGTATATTTGTGATGATGCGTCCAGAACAGTTTCAGTTTTGTATTTAAGAATCCTATTTTTTGTTCAAAAGATGCACCCCACAAAGAGGTTCGGTGAATCCGATCTTCATGTTTTGTGTCCCAAATAATGGCGGTCTGCGAAATGTCGATCATGGAAAAGCCAAAACCAAAATCACCGAAACGACGCTGATTGAGAAGCGTCCCTAGATTAAAGCGCAACATCGTACCAATGTCAATTCCTATGCCGGACGCCGATGACTTGTGAAGACTTTGTCGAATCATTTTGACATTCATCCCAAACGCTGTTTCAATCGGTAAATCCACAAACAGCCAGCCGAGAGAAACTTTTTTACGAGTGATTTTTGCGAAAGAAAAATAAAAGGCGTCTTCCAAATCACGGAATGTGCCCACAGCTACACCGTCCGGCCGAAGGGTGAGATCATTATATCTTTCTGCAAACGAGTCTCCACGCAGGCTCGGGTAAAGGGGAATATCATCCACTGTAAACCGCGTCCAGTTGAGAGCTACGGTTCCTCCACCAGGCAGAGGACAGGCAAAACCCAAATAGTTATATTCCGCCAGCGGTGATCGCAGGCTGCCGAAACTGGGAGCATACATCAGGTTAATGGCGGGTCGCGCCAGGAAGGCGAGCGATGCCGGATTATAATAAAACACATCGCCGTTGCCGCGCATCGCCGCGGAAGCGCCCGCAAGAGCAAGCGGTCTTGCCCCGATGCCCAGTTCCAACGACGCTCCGGCATAGCGCCCGCCGGCCAAAGTAATAGAAACCTGCAGAACAATAAGCAGTGATATAAAAAGGGCTCTTTTCAAAGCTCGAAATCCTCGTGCGTTTTCATTTCAATTTCGCTATTTTGCCAATAACGGTTTTCGATTCGCCATGCGAACTTGCTTTCATTTGGTAGAAATAAACGCCGTTCGCGACTTCCCAACCATCTTTGTCTGTTCCGTCCCACAGCGCTTCATGATAATCGGCGCTGAAAGGATTGGGATCATCCCCTGCAATTCGCGGATCAAGTTCCCGGATCAGACGTCCGGAAGCTGTGTAAATTTTTATCGATAATTTATCACAGGGACGCATCAGGAGATAAGCAAAAGTTGTTTCCTCTTTAAACGGATTGGGGTAATTTCCGAGCATGCGAATGTCAAAGTGCTCTGACACTTTAAAAGTCATGGCCTCCGCTTCAAGGACATTTCCGCTGCAATCATGCGCTTTGAGCGATAAAATATGCTCACCGGGTGTAAACTCGGGATTTATATCGAGCATGATATGATTACCATTTTGCAATGAATCAGGCAGCCCAAGTTCGGATGGTGTTAGAATTTTCCCATCAAGGGATAGAAAAAGATTTTCCCCAGATATATCAATTCCATTATCATCCTGCAATACAATAGATATCTTTGGATGGGTACCGATATATTTTCCTTCAATGTACGGCTGACCGTTTATTGCCGGTTCAAAAGCCGGAGGCTCTGTATCCTCCGATCGCAGAATCGCTATTTCACCCAATTCATTCAAATTTGCCTGCCACGTTCCATTTTCGCGGGAACCGCCAAGTTTGTTCCATTTGCGTGTCCCGGCATTGAAACGAAAAAGGGCCGGCATTTCATTTCCTGCTGCGACGGAATCAGACGTGGTCACAGAAATGGACAGCGGATTTTGCAGTTTATTTTCATTTGCAGCGAAAGAAAGCCGGTAGACAGGCGTATTTTCGATCCATTTAAAATCAGGTTGTTCAAATATCGAGACTTGATTCATTGTCTGAATTTTTAAGACAGCCAGATCGGGCATTGCGTCGGATGGCAAGGTGAGCACGAGATGATCATCAAAGTAAAGCGTATCCACTTTTTGCTTATTAATAACGATTCCTTGTCCGGGGACAAAATTAAACGCATCGACATTTATTATGTTTTGCACCCGATTATTTGATCTGTTGGAATCATTTAAAAGATTATCAGGATCGATTGTGATTTGAATTTCCTTCTGTCCGGGCATACCCGAAAAGGGAACAGTCGCCGAACAAGTCGAATAGGCCGCGACACCGACCGTATCCCGGCCGATTTCGAACCAATGATTCGCAGTAATATCATACTGTTCAAAGAGTACCGGAACATCTTTAGCTTCCCGGTCTCCCAGGTTATTTATAACAACGGCAAGATGAACATTTTTCTCTCCACCCAGAGTCAATGATTTTGGTTTCAAAGCAAGATCAATTCCCTTTTGCAGGTAATACCTGTAGGTCTTGCTTTTTTGCACCGATCCGTTTTCGAGTTGAGCGTAAAATATAAATGGAATTTCCAATCCCGCCCACGATTTTTTTATCCCCTTTTCCGTTCTGAGCCACCGGTTTTTGACACCTGTTAACACCAAAGAATCACCGGCGAAATTGCACCAGATATTTTTCAGCGGAAGATCATAACTTATCTTTGTCCAAAGGTACAGGCTGTCCTCAGCAGCAAGTGTCACTTTGACGGAGTCAAAAGAGACGGCAGACAAAGAAAATGCAGCCGCTCCATGAACCTGTTCAATCCCCAAATCGCTTTCTCCGTAAAGTTGCAGGTATCCGCTTAAAGTAGAAATATTTTCCGGAATCATTACAGTGCCGGTTATTTTTCCATCATCTATGGTAAATTCCTTTTCAGACAAAACGACCCGATTGCTGTCGAGAATTTTCACAGTTGTCTTGCCTTTTGTAAAGGGAAATTGGCAGTCAAATCCCAGTTT
>JAADGR010000344.1 GCA_013152225.1 Calditrichota bacterium | reverse complement strand
TATCTTCATTTTTTTCTCATTCCTAGGACTTGTGATATGGATATAATGTTTAGCATAACTTGCCGAAACCATCAACAAAAACATCTGCGGCTTTTCGTCTAAACCGCTATGACGTGATGAGCGAGCGTCTGTTCACGGGCCGGTTTCGGCCAAGATCATGCCGATGTTGCACGACGGTACGCCGCTATGGTGCGTTGCTCGCAATTTCTTAAAGCGACCTGTTTGGCTGTGAACTGTTCATATAGAGCACCCGGTTTTTTTGCATTGTCTCCCGATCAGTATGTATGACTTGCATCCGGTCGATATGACATTTTGGACATCTTGCAACAGGATCGAGAAAGTCGATAGCCTGCACGTTCATTGCTTCATGTTGCGCTTCGCCATGGTTGTCTTGCAATGACTGTCCGGCCGGTTTTAACTAAAAGGGGAGCACTACAGCGATTAAAGGAGCTAAACCCCCAAACACCCGGTTACAAAACAAAAAAGGCACACCGCAGATAAATATCTGTGCTGTGCCTTTTTATTTTGGTTTCATTTTTGGCCCCGTTTTAAAACCTATATTCATTTGGTTTAAGGCATTATATTAAATTTGCCCGGGAAAAGCAAGGAGAAAACGTCTCTGCACCAAACTATAACTTTTTAGAACAATATGCTAAATCCTCAACACTTTCGCAAGGTTCATTGTCTTGCCGTGAATAGTATCACTTTTGAATTTCTCCCCAAAGAGCTATTGCTGAGGGCTGGTGCCATGATTAATCCTGCACTCTGGCTGAAGAATGTTTCTATCCTAATTCAAATCCAAGCCTTCTGAAATATTTTACTATCTTTGTAAAAGCCACTGACAAATCTTCTGCCTTTATCAAATGCTTTTCCTTATTTTGCAAATATCATTTTTCGCATGGCCTGAAATTGGTCGGCCTGGAGTTTGTAAAAGTAGACGCCGGCGGAGACTTGGTTGCCGGCAGCGTCGAGGCCGTCCCATTGGTATTCGTATTGTCCTTGCGTGAGCGGTTCGTCCACCAGGGTGGCGACGTTTTTGCCGAGGATGTTGAAAATTTTCAGGGTCACGAGAGATTTCTGCGGAATGGTAAAGCGGATGTGCGTCGTTGGGTTAAAGGGGTTCGGGTAGTTTTGCTCCAGTTCGTACGTGGTTTCCGTTATTTCCTCTTTTTCCACGGCGGATTCTTTTTCCCGGAAAACCATAAAATCCGCGAATTGTGCGCCGGGCCGGTGCGAGCCAACGCCGGTTTTGCCGGAGGAAAAAGTGTTGTCGCCGGCTTGCAAAACTTGCATGCCGTCGATGAAAACAGTAAAATTTTCGCCTCTGATTTGCAGTAAACAGGAGAACCACTCCCGCCGGTCGGGTGGGTTGATTTGCGTCTCTGTCTCACTTATTTTTACAACCGTGCCGTCCAGCACGCGCTCTATTGCGACCCTTACCGTCCCGGTTTCATCAAAGAGCAGGCGGACGCGCTCGTGGTTCTTTTCATTTTGCCAGTAAAAGGGCAAATAGATGTCGCCCGGTTCCGGCATTAACGCGCGAAAACTTGCCGAGTAATTCTGCCAGTAATCTTCCCCGGTAATGAAAAAAGAAAGGTCGGGCGCGCTGGTAACCCGGGCCAGGCCGTCCTTTGCCGTCCATTTACCGGCGACTGTTTTCCAGGTGCTTCTGTCAAAAAATGAAAAATCGTCATACAGCAAAAGATCGCCGGTGTAACGGCTGATAAAAGTCGTCAGCGTATCGGAAATGTTGCCGGATTTGTCGCTGCTGAAGATGGAAATTTTATTGATGCCGAAATGTGCAAGATCCACTTGCGCGCGCCAGGTTGTGTCGCTGACAATCCCGGCGACTGTTTCTGCGCCGCCATTGTTCATTATTTTAATCGAATCGGCATCGCTCGTTTTTTTTCCGTTGATGAGGATTTTGTTCCTGTCGGTCATTTTCGGCAGCGGGTCGATCGTTGGCGCCGGCGGGGGTGTTGTGTCTCTTTCGATTTCTATATCATCGAACCAAACCGTACCGCGGTCAACTAATAGTCCTATGCCGCCTTTTTCAAAAGAAGCATCTTTTGTGCGCAAAACCGTTTCGCCGTCCAGGCTGACTTGCAGCACGTCATCCATAATTTCAAAACGGAGGGAATGCCATTCATTTGTGGTGAGCGATATGCCGGCTTCACCCAGGTCTGTCCTTTCAGCGTTTTCAACTTTTGCGAGGGAAATTTGATTTTGAGAAAAGCGCGCGTAGTAGCCGTTGCGGTTGTGTTCGCGCACAACAAGCTCACCAGTCGAATTTGGCGCTATCTTTATTTTGGCATTCAGCGCATAGTGACGCCAGTCTGTGCCGCCGGAACAGATCATGGCTGCCGAGTCGTTTTGCGTCTTTCCCTGCAGGGCCTCGTCAACAATTTCCCATTGTGGATGGAGAATTTCCCAGCCGTACAATCCGCCGCTGAAATCTTCAAACTGAAAATCTTTGCGCAGTTTGGAAATAAAAAAGGCAATGTCCCGCTCAAAATCCGGCAGAGTGATTGTGAGCGTGTGCTCTGTTGCATGATAGATTTCATTTTGTGTGAATTCGCCATTCCAGGTGTCGAACCAGTGCACAGAATATTTTGAATCGCTGTCGGTAAAGAAGGTCAGCTTTTGACCGGCAACGGCCATGTCCTCGGAAGGCTTGAGCAGCCAGGCGAAACCGGCATTGTCACCCATCATTCCCCAGGCATCAACGTCGGATGTTTTTTTGAGGTTCATAGGCCTGAGCCCGAGCTTTTGCACATCAAAATGGCTGACAAATTGCGCCAGGTATTTGAGCTGTGCGTACATATCCACAGTCATGTACGGCCAGGCATCGCCGTCATTCCAATCCAGGGGCATAATGGCGGCGCCGTTTGCCAGGGCTGCCCAAATTGCGTTGTGAAGATGAGCGGGCTGCAATTCGTCGTTTGCTGCATGGCCGAATTCTCCGATAAAATTCGGCTTTTCCGTCTGATTCCACATCTGCCGCGTGAATCGTGCAATGTCTTTGGCAATCAGGTAAATGTTGTTTCGTGCGCTGTAGGCATGAACCTGTGGCAGGTCTGTTTCCGCAAATCCTTCTTTCCAGTATTTATCCCCGGATTTTGATGCGGTCGTCGGGTGTTGAAAAGGATCATTCTCGCGGAAAAATTCATGAATTTTTGCATGCCAGGAATCCGCGTGCTCTCCCGCGCTGGTTCCGTCGATTTCCGAAATGGTCTGCCACAGTGCAATAGCGCGGCTGTATCCCCAGCGTGAGATAATGTATTGATAGTATTCTTTTTGAAAAGTCCAGCTATCAGGGTTGGTGAAAAAATCTTTTGCGCGGGGTGTGAGCAGCCGGAAAGGGTTTTTCGCCCAGGAATTCTCTTTTTTCCACGGATGGGATTCATCTCTGAGCCAGTCGTGATTCCAGATCGTGAAAATAATGTAAATGTCGTTTGCTTCGCATTTTTCAATGATGGCGTCTATCTGCCGGGCGGAAAAGGTGTTGTACTGGTCATAGTTTGAAGCCAGAAGCAAAGAGTGATCCCAGGCAGGAATCCAGTAGACAAAGAGATTACATTTGTTGGCGGTCATCAAATTCCAGAATTGCGGATAGCGTTCCAAATACCAGGGCAGACATTGCCCTGTTCCCACGAAACCGCTGGAATCGCTGAAGGAAAGAAATCTCGGATCATAAGGTGATATGCGGATGCGGCCATGGTGAGCGGATGGGGTGCACGTGAATTGATCGCCTTTTGTTTCACTGGCGCCGTTCAAATCCTCGATGCGCAGTTTGTAATGCCAGGTTCCGGCTTTATCGGGAGCAAAACGAATCCTGAAATTTTTGCCGTCAAAAAAGCCGATGATATTCCATTCCCTGCCGTCCGGAGAAGTGAACAAACCATGGATTTTGATTTCGTCGCTGTTGAACGGATTATCAAAAGTGGCATGAAACTGCCCGACAGTGATTTCAAATTTTTCATAACGGGGGACTTGGTTCCCGGTTGCAGTCCAGGATTCTATCTCCGGGATTTGGGCAAAAGCTGCAGCGGCGAGTTGGAGAATGAACGCGAGCGGGATTATAATTTTAATAAGGTGTTGTCGTTTCAAGGGTTTTTTACCTGATCAAAAATTTGACGCGACCGTGCCGAATGCCTGAAATGTAGTGCAAGAAATGCTCTTTGTCAAGCAATTGCTTTAATTATAATCATTCTCTTTGAAAATGGCAAAAGATATTTGAAATAATGCTTGATTTTTTGATCCGGTTAAGTTAACATAGTTAAGTTAACATAAAGGCTTGAATTTTTAGGTTGTTCTCATTAAATGTCAGGTTTTGATGGAAATACAAACAGACAATATAAAAAACTATGCCGGCAGTGTCATTTATGGCCGGGGATTGCGGTACTACAAACAGGGGAGAGTGAGACTCGATGAGATTGAACTCGAACGGTTTACTGCAATTGTCAGCGGTACGTATGATTATACCGTCAGGGCGGAAAGAGTCGGCGAAAAGATTTATACGAGTTGCACCTGCCCTTACTGGACGACGTGTAAGCATGTTGTCGCGGCGCTGCTAACGGCAAAAGATTATTATGACGAAAACGGCAGAGATCTTAAATACAAAAAAACGCATCCAGAGTGGAAAAAGTTTTTTGATAGGGTCATCGAAAATCGTGATACCCCCAAAGCCCCTCTTTCACAGCAGTCGCAGATTTGGAAGATCATCTATGTCATTTCTCTCAGTTCAGAGTCCTGGCGGATATGGCCGCAAAAAGCATATATCAAAAAGAACGGAGAATTGGGACGGAGGGCGAACGTTGGTGAATTTGATCCCGACAATACCAGTCTCATTCACTCGCAGAATGATCCTTATATTATTTCGTTTCTGAATAAACAGCAGGAAATAAACAACTCTTTTTATAATTACAACTATTATCGCAGTTATCGCTATAACAACTATGGATCATTTCATTTCAAGTACGGCAGCAAGCTGGGACCTTTGTTCAATTTTCTGTCGGAAAGCACTATTTTTCTGATCAACAGTTCCGATGAACTGAAACCCCTTGAAATGAGTGCGGATCAATGCCGGATAGAGTTTCAGTTTGATGAAACAAAAGAGACTTTTTGTCTGACTCCAAAAGTGATTTTTCAGGACAGCGTGGAACACCTCGATGGAAATTATAGCGTCCTGACGGAAAACCCTGTATGGCTGCTGCGCGGGAATATGCTGATCAAGGTGGAAAATATTGACAATGCCGAATTACTTTTGCCGCTCACTGCAAACGACGTCAAGCTGTCGATTCCCAAAAACGAGTTTCCCCAGTTTCTTGAAAAAACTTATCCTCAACTTGTCATTAAAACGCCGTTGCCGCTGCCGGATTCTATACACGTCCAAACCAGTTCTGAAATAAGCGGGAAACGCCTCTATCTGGTCGAAGGATTTAATCAACTGGAGGTTTTCCTCAGGTTTGTCTATGGTGATCGTGAGGTTGATTTTAACGACCCCCAGGAGGAACTTTACGATGCCGGCGGAAAAGAGATTTTAAAAATAAAGCGAGACAGGGAGGCGGAAAAACGGGAATATGAGCGGCTGCTGGATTCCGGTTTGAAAGCAATTCCCAAAGGTGGGCTGCGGGTCATTGACTCGAAAGCTCTGGAATGGTTGTTTGCCAACCTTCCCAAAGTGGTGAAGGACGGATTTGAAATTTATGGCCAGGAGAAGCTCAAAAAATACAAAGTTCGTACCGGCTCTCCCAACGTGAGCGTTGCTGTTTCGACAAATATTGACTGGTTTGATCTCAATTTAAAAGTTGATATTGAAGGCATCGAACTTTCTCTTAAAGAACTGAAAAAGGCTATTCGGAAAAAATATCGATATGTGAAACTGGCTGACCAGAGCATGGCCAAATTATCAGAATCGTGGTTTAAAAAATTTCAGCACCTTTTCAACTTTTCACAAGTTGAGGCGAATGAAATCAAAGTCTCCAAATTTCATGTCACGCTCATAGACCTTCTTTTTGAAGAAGTTGCCGACAAACACACGGATAAAGAATACCGCGATAGTCTTGCGAAACTGAAGAGTTTTGAGGGCATTAAAAAACACAGATTGCCGAAAGGAATTAAAGGAACGCTGCGACCATATCAAAAATCCGGGTATGACTGGCTGCTGTTTTTAAAGGATTTTTCATTTGGCGGTTGTCTGGCCGATGATATGGGCCTGGGCAAGACGGTGCAAACCCTGGCTCTGCTTTTACATGAAAAGGAAAAGGGAAATAAAATACCCAGCCTCATTGTATGCCCGACTTCGGTGGTTTTCAATTGGGATCTGGAGGTTAAAAAATTTACGCCAAAACTAAGGCCGCTGATTCATACCGGACTCAAACGGCAAAAGGATGTTTCCGAATTTGAAAAATATGACATTATCCTGACCACTTATGGAATCATGCGCCGCGATTTTGCTTTTCTAAAGGATTATAAATTTCATTATATCATTCTCGATGAATCGCAAAAGATCAAGAATCCGTTGTCACAAACTGCCAAAGCGGCCCGGGTTCTCAGTTCAGCGCATCGCCTGGTTTTGACAGGTACGCCGGTGGAAAACAATACCGTTGAACTCTGGTCGCAATTTTCATTTTTGAATCCCGGCCTGCTCGGCTCGTTGAATTATTACAGAAAGTCCTTTACACTGCCCATTGAAAAAAGGGGTGATGAGGGTGCGGCTACTTTTCTGAAACAAATTATTTTTCCGTTCATTCTCAGAAGAACAAAGGAGCACGTTGCCAAGGAGCTTCCGCCAAAAAATGAACAGATATTTTACTGCACAATGAACCCGGCACAGAAAAAGCTGTATGAGCGTTGGCGTGATATTTACCGGGCAAAAATTCTCAGCAAAATTGATGATGCCGGTATGGACAAAGCTCGAATGAATGTCCTCGAAGGCCTGGTGAGATTGCGTCAGATCGCCTGCCATCCTTACCTTATCGATCATGAAGCGACCGAAGAGTCCGGCAAGTTTGAATTGCTGAAAGAGTTTGTGGATGAAATTCTGGCGGAGAATCATAAGATTTTGCTCTTTTCCCAGTTTGTCAAAATGCTGAAATTGATCAGAAATTATTTTGATGCGCAGGGAATCGAGTACGAGTATCTGGACGGGCACACGACAAATCGAATGCAACATGTGGAGCGGTTTCAAAATGATGAAAAGATCAGGATTTTTCTTATCAGTCTGAAAGCCGGAGGGACCGGTCTTAACCTGACGGCCGCGGATTATGTGATTCATTACGACCCATGGTGGAATCCGGCTGTGGAAATGCAGGCCACGGACAGGGCGCACCGTATTGGCCAGGATAAAAAAGTTTTTGTCTACCGTCTCATTACCAAAAATTCAGTTGAAGAGAAAATGCTGCAACTGCAATCGAGGAAAAAAAAGCTGGTTACGGATCTCATCAGCACGGATTCGAGTTTCTTTAAATCCCTCGATCGTGATGATATTGAAGTGTTGTTTAGTTGATGGTATCGCTTCTGTACCCTCTTTGCGAGGTTGCCATACCCAGGCAAAATCATTAGATGTCCTTATGGAAAGAATAAAAGAGTCCTTCGTAAAAAGTCCGAAAATGTCATTGCGAGCGAAGCGAAGCAATCTGGATGTCGACTAAGGTGCTGTTTTATAAAGATCGCTTCGTCGCTCCGCTCCTCGCGATGACATGCTTTTCGACTTTTTACGAATTACTCATAAAAGAGGCGATCCACTTGTGTCTGGAAGTTGAAGATGATACTTGTAAAGGCGTTACAAAAATCCGAATTTCAGGTCATTCGGATAAAGGGCAGCCATCATTTTTTGCGTCATTCCGATGGGCGCTGTATGTTGTTCCTGTCCACAGGGGTGAATCTATAGGCCGGGGTTTACTCGCCCAAATTTTACGGGATTGCGAAATCAGCCGGGATGATCTTAAAAAGCTTTTGTAATGTTTTAAATTTTTCCTTTTTGATTGTGTTGGAGGGCAAAAGTCCTGATTGATCTGGCGGCGTGGGATAGGAATCCCACGGCGATCAAAAAACGCAAAGCTTGCAGAGCCAGAAAAATTAAAATGCCAATAATTTATAAAGTTTTTCTCTGCGCACCTTTGCGAACTCTGAGCCTCTGCGTTTAAATGAATTTGATATTTGAAAAAGGCGCTCATATTTCGATCGCCCTGAGAAGGGATTCTCAGGGCGATTATATATGGCATTCACTTCAGAAGCAACATTTTTATACTCTCAACCGAGTTACCTGCCTCCAGCCGAACCACATATAAACCCGTATTGACCACCTGGCCCCGGCGATTTTTGCCGTCCCATTCAATTTTGTAAATGCCGGACTGTTTTACTTCATCCACCAGCGTTTGCACTTCCTGAGCCATTAAATTGAAGATTCTTAGAGTGACGTGCTCTGTCTTATACAATTGATATTGGATTGTGGTTGATGGATTAAAAGGATTGGGAAAATTTTTATACAGCGCAAATGAACGCACTGCTACTGATGAGATGCCCTCATTTACCGCAGTTGTGTTGTCATATAAAGCTTCTAAATCTGCCGGCAAAATGGTTGAATCAATATTAGCACCCCGAACATTATTACTCCAACCCTCAACTGGACCGCAGTTACCCGCATTCCAGGTAGGATTATGGTTCCCAGCGCTGTTAGTCCAATTAACCTGGTTTCCAGACACGATGATAGTGTTACAGTTTGAATTAAATTGGTCCCAGACATATATACCAACATTGGTGAAAGATTGCTGTTTGGCGTAAATAAGATTATCAAGTAATTGGATGTCATGCCCGCCTGCAACTGCTATTCCATACTGACCAGGGTCGACAAGGATATTGTCCTTGGCAATGATGTAGCCACCGCCATCATCTCCTGTCATTATCCCGCCACCTGATCTGCTTGGCCCTCCTCCTCTAATCTTGTTGCCAATAACCTGAATCGGGTCGTTTTCCAGGCCGGTGGACTCGAACAAATTTATTGCATCTTCGGGATAACTTTCACCCGGAAGATTTTCACCAATATTGTAATTAATGCGATTCCCCGGTCCAGTAACCTGGTTATATTGTACGAATTGACCACGAGGGAACGGTCCCTGAATATTCTTGAAATAATTACTATCCGCAACGATGCTCTGGCTTTGTTGAGCATAAACTCCCGTTCTGACATGGTTAAACTTGTTATGGACTACCGTGATGTTGCTGCTATTATATATGGAAACGCCTTCGCCGGAGCATGGTCCAATGTTACAGAATTCAATACGAATCCTCCGGCTGTTTGTGATGGTAATTCCATTACCTGAAGGATTCGAGATTGACAGAGCGCTGATGGTCGTATCACTTTTTCCATTAATAACTATCGGTCCTAAAGGTATTAGTTCCACAGCCCAAAGTGAATAACTGCCTAGTCCAAATATGAGCAAAATGAAAAAATTCAATAGCATACGCCTAAATGAACTGGTCATAAGTAACCTCCTTATTTTGGTTTCCATTTTCTTTGTGATAATGTAATCCGGCATTTGCATTCAAATTTTATTCGGGGCAAAAGCCCAAATTTATCTTGCGCCCTGTGACAGGAATTCCACGGCGATCAAGTTAATTATTATGCATGATGTCTATTTTGCTTACCGCCAACGTTTGTTTATATTTTTTTTACAATTGTCCTATTTCTATGTAAAGAAAGAGGGGCCATATTTGTTGGTCTAAGCAGTAAATGCCCGTGGATATTGGCCCGCAAGGACGGCACACAAAGCGGTCTGACAAACAAATATTTCAAGGAGCAGGGATTAATTTCAGTCAAAGAACTCTGGGTTGCTTTTCATTATCCCAACGGATAAATG
>JAADGR010000197.1 GCA_013152225.1 Calditrichota bacterium | reverse complement strand
ACGGCGAGGGATGAATGCCGGTTTCGCCGCCGTGTTCGACTAGAAAATCCGTATCGATATTGCGGCCGTCCTTGTTCGGAAACGGCCCGCACACGAGCCAGTCGGTGATGAAAGCGTTTGATTTGAAATGAAAGATTGCTCCTTTGGCTGCAAACACATTGAAGGAAAACAGCATGAGCAAACAAACAGCTATAATTCTTTCCGAAAATCTGTAGGAACGTTGCATAATTTGTCTCATTTTAGTATGGTTTTAAAAGTTGTTGGTTTTGCCGTCTATAGATGAGTGATTCGTAAAAAGTCGAAAAGCATGTCATCGCGAGGAGCGGAGCGACGAAGCGATCCTTAAAAAACTGCACCTTAGCCGACATCCAGATTGCTTCGCTTCGCTCGCAATGACATTTTGGCACTTTTTACGAGTTACTCATAGATTATAATACAGAATTTTCAATCTCAATAACGAACTGTAAAGTTTTACAAAAGGTATAACAATCCGGGGAGCAGTGAAACGAACAGGCTTTTTCTCAATACACGAAACCAGGTGTTGCGCGGCACGTTCTACTCCCATCATGAAAGGTTTCATATCGCTCTTTGCCATTTTTGTATCAACGAATCCGAACCGCGCGTTAGTTATGTGAACGTCCTTTGGTTTTGGTGCAAGAGCAAGGCCCCCTCCAGGTAATTTGAAAATCCTGCCTTTGATGCGGAATATCCAGGTGCTTCGGGAGATAGCAGCTCGTCCGCCACACTTGATATGCCTATAAAATGCCCTCTGCCTCTGATGACCATCAGGGGAATTACACAAGATACGGTCTTGATCATCCCAAGCAGGTTGACCTCAACGGTTTTCACCTCTTTTTCCATGTCGTTGAAATCCAACACCTCACCTATTCCGGCACAATAAACACACAAATCTATGGGTTCGTTCTTTTCCAGGATTGATTTTAATTTATCAGAATAAGCATCATCCTGCACCTCGGCTATAATATGATCGTAAGATGGGCCTTTTATCGGAGATTGGCTCCTCGAAATGCCGATAATCTACCCCCCCGCTTTAAAAGCTCTTATGTCGCAGCCAACCCGATTCCATCGGAATTTCCTATAAAAAGCGCTTTGCCGCCCATAGATTATTTATGTCTATTACCAGGAGCATAATAATTTTTCACAAATTACAATCCTGCTCCCTGGTATAGAAATCCCAGGGCGATCAAATCTGGCTAACGACAGGCAGTGTCGCTTTAATAGAATCTTTTATATCGAGGCGCCACTTCTCGGGCCATGCACCCTCTCTTTTGCGCCTTCTTTTCGCTCACTCGGCAAAGTATTGGAACGAAAAAAATACAGCCGTCAAACATGCATAAAAAGCAGCCGCCATTAAAGAGCCGGTCGATGATGCCCATCATACATTTCATCTCGTTTCTCTTTAATACGCGGATCTGATAAATATTCGTCAAATGTCATTTTGCGATCAATGACGCCTTTGGGAGTGAATTCGATGACGCGATTCGCAACAGAGCTGATTAATTCATGGTCATGCGAACCGAACAGAATAACCTCGGAATACTTGCTCATGCCATCATTCAGCGCCGTAATCGCCTCAAGGTCAAGGTGGTTCGTCGGTTCATCCAGGATGAGGGCATTCGCTCCGGACAGCATTGAACGGGAAAGCATACATCGCACTTTTTCTCCCCCGGAAAGCACTTTGACCGTTTTTAGTGCATCATCACCGGAGAAAAGCATGCGACCAAGAAAACCTCGAATGAAAGATTCATTTTTATCCTCTTTGGAATATTGACGCAGCCAATCTATTAAATTTTTATTGCTGTCAAAGAATTCAGAATTATCGCGCGGCATATAACTGGATTTTATTGTGACTCCCCACTCATAGCCGCCGCTATCCGGTTCGAGATTGCCGGTAATAATATCAAAAAGAGCGGTCTTGTAATTGTTGTTGAATCCGATAAAAACGATCCTGTCGCCGGCATCGACGGTAAATGTAAGATCTTTAAAAAGCTGCTCGCCATCAACAGTCTTATTCAAGCCGGTTACCTTGAGAATATTCTTGCCGCAGCGACGCTCCGGTTTAAATCCTACCCAGGGCCGTTTTCTGGATGATGACGGCATGTCTTCGATGGTCATTTTATCGATCAATTTCTTTCGCGATGTCGCCTGGCGCGCCTTTGAGGCATTGGCGGAAAACCGCAAAATGAACTCTTGCAGGTCTTTGATTTTTTCATCCCGCTTGCGCTTTTCATCTTTAAAACGTTGCGCCGCAAGCTGACTCGCATGATACCAAAAATCAAAATTTCCCGCATAAATTTTAATCGTCTTGAAATCGATATCCGCAATGTGGGTGCACACCTTGTTAAGAAAGTGCCTGTCATGGCTTACCACAATAACCGTATTCTGGAAATTATAGAGAAACTCTTCCAGCCAGGTGATGGATTCAAGATCAAGGTGGTTGGTCGGTTCATCCAAAAGAAGGATGTCCGGATTTCCAAACAGCGCCTGAACCAATAGCACACGCACCTTGACGCCGCCTTCAAGCGCTTTCATGGGCGTATCAAACATGTCAGCCGTAATGCCGAGCCCGTCCAAAAGCTTGCCGGCATCCGATTCCGCTTCATAGCCGTCGAGTTGGGCCATTTCGCTATAAATTTCGGACATCCTCATGCCCTCGTCATCGGTAATATCCGTTTTCGCTTCAAGAAGATTTTTTTCCTCTAAAAGATCGTAAAGCTCCTTGTGCCCCATAAGTGCTGTCTGCATCACTGTATAATCATCAAATGCAAAATGGTCCTGACGCAGCGTCGCAATTCGTTTTCCTTTTGGCAGGGAAATAGTGCCGGAACTGACATCTATTTCACCGGCAAGCGCCTGCAAAAAGGTGGACTTACCCGATCCGTTTGCGCCGATCAGACCATAGCAGTTTTCTTCCACGAATTTAATAGAGACGTCTTTGAATAAAACCTGTTGGCCAAATATAATGGATAATTTTGTTGTTGAAATCATAATTGTTTTTTCTGTCCTTACAAATTTTTGCAAGTTCGAATATGTCGTGGTGACGGAGATTCGTGAATGAGCTAGTCCACGACCTGCTTTGGTTCCGGCATACTTGCGGCAACTATCTGTGAATCTGACGATCTGCACCTGGCGCCAGATTTCCGATGATGTGGACCTTTGAGACATAATATAAAGATAATTGGTCATAATAGCGCGGTTAAAATTTACAATCGCCCTGAGATAGGAACCCCAAGGCGATTAATTGTATTCTATCGGTCGCAAGCAGTTTTCTTGCAGGGACAAATATCCGGAACTATTACCCGCACCGGAAGGATTACCGGTACGATCAGGTTCGAGGCCGGGTTTATAAAAAATAATTTGGGAAATTTTTAAAAATTGCGTAATTCTTTAGCCAAAGAGTTTTTAAAATCCCGGATAACATCCAATTTAATATTACTGTAGCGGCAACCATTCAACTCATTCCCAAACTCTGCAGACTGTGTGAAAACGATCAAATTCCAGGAGTGCAGCCCCTACTTTATGGGCTGCACAGAAAGGCGTTGCACTCCTCATTTTCACACAATCTGTCTGGTTTGGGAATGGCACAACTCGCGAAGCTTTGCTTCGTTATAGCAACTGAGATACTGCGGTGCATTTTTTGCGCGCAGAACTGTTTTAATTTTTTATTTTACCAAAACGATCTTGACACTCTTTCTTATTCCCGGCGCGCTCAGCACGGCAAAATATAGTCCGGAGGAAACCGCTTCACCGGCATCATTCAATCCGTTCCATGTTATTTTGATACTGTTGCCGGAACGGTTGTCCAATGGAAACTCTTTCACTTTTTGTCCCAGGGCGTTATAAATGCCGAAACGAACATCCCGCAGTCGTATATCCGACGGCAGCGAAATAGTGATCGTAACTGCCAGGTTGAACGGGTTGGGAAAGGCATCGAGCGATAAGATTTGCTCACTCGTTTGCGTTGAATCCTGTGCGTCAACTTTTGTCTTGCCGCCAAAATCTTCGCCGCCGCGGCCATTGTTATTATCTCCGCCGCTATTGGAAGCCACATCCTCGGGATTGTAACCCCGGTTTTCTCCCGGACGAAAAACGAGATAGCCCGTATACGGCGTCATGATGTTGTGCTTCATGCTCAAATCCATAATTTCCATAATCGTCGGATTGGTTTGCGGCTGCTTGAGCAAATCGTGGATATGATCGCCGTACCACGCGGTTGCCAGTTTTTCATTGCCGGGAACAACGTCCGATTCGTTAATGGTAAATTGATCTTGCCACTTTTCCAAACGAACTTTGCCGAGCACGGTGACGTCCAGAGGCAATTGCCCGCGGAATCGCCCTACCTGTATGACTGGAAAGTGCAGGGGATAATATCCGCGGTGCAGGGCGATGAGATGCTTCCCATAAGCATAACCGCTTGCAAATCGCGTTTGCACTTCCACTTCCTGGAAATGGCTGATCTTTTCGTAAAAAAGAGCCGCAAGGATACTCTTGATCGAGTGGTAGCGCAGGAAAAACAGATTGCCCCCGGTCTTGTTTGTCATATAGCCGTAAAAGCTTTGCAATTGCGTTTCATACTGATCGAGGTCTCGATTGTAGGATTTGTTTTCCAAATCGACGATATGAATTTTGGTATCTGGGGGAAACATGGCAATAATTTCATCGGCGAACTGTTCCCGGGTTTTTCCCCACAATTGAATTTCATCCGTGTTGGTTAAAAGAATGATTTCTGTTTGCGAATTTCCTCTGTTGATAAAATCCGCGGCAGCGGCGAGCAGCATTTGAAAATTGCTGTAAGCCGGAAAAGAACGACGTAAAACATTTTCAAACATGCGATCGAGATTTGCTTCAGTGCACGGCAGCAGGCTGTCCGCGGCATAAGCCAGGTCTTTGAAAGCAACGATGATATTGGCCGAGTCCTGCGCGCTCAACGCTTGCTGCATGGTTTCCTTGAGGGACAGCAGCACCAGTTCTCCGTCCATGTCGTTGGTGTTGAAACGGTTATAGTCGAACAAAATGAGAAAATTTCGCGGCGTTATTTGCTTTTCCACTTCCGGCGGATAAACCGCTAATTGGTAAAATGTCTCATCATTCTGTTCGAACGTGCTGAAAAAGTGCTTTCCCTTAATTGGTGAAGGATAGACAAGTTCGACGAACTGATCGAAATCGAGGGCAATATCATAGTCCCATGAGGAAGTGGCGTTGTTGAAAAAATGATCGGTAATGTCGGCGCCGAGCAAAGTGGGTTCGTCCTCGCTCCTGAATGAAATGTGCAGTTTTTCCGCCCCGCGAAAATTCCGTGTTGTCAACTGCGATGTCGGCAGCCAGGCGCGCAGCGTTTCGTTTGTCGGTCGGGCCGGCAGCAGGTATTGAATGATAAAAGTGCGTTTCATGTCGCGCATAACCGGATAAACGCGAAGCTGATAATGCACCATACCTTCGCGGTCGGGAAACGACTGGGTGAGCAGCGCCGGGTTGCGCACCGGACTGCTCACCTCGCTGAAGAGCAGTTCCGCTGTCCATTTGTCCAGCATGGTCGCCGGACGCAGGGTATCATCCAGCATGAGCCAAAAGCCAGTCATTGTTGCTTGTTCCGGCAGAGAAAATGTCCATTGAAATTCCAACTCGTTATAGTTTTTGAAAAACCAGCTTTCGAAATCATACGAAACCGTCAGCTTTAGATTCATTTCAAGGTAAGCACCGCGCGGGACAATTTTCAGCGCTGCCGTGTCCACATTGACGTTGTAGTCTTTGACATTGGGATAATTTGCTTCGTAAACAGAAAAAGTTGCGGACAAGGCCGCACCGGCGAACAGGAAGAGTATCAAAATTAAAGATTTTATTTTCATCTTATCACCTCTCAAATTGTTGAAATCAGGAGTGTAATCCCTTTATGGATTGCACGGCAGCGCATAAAGGCGCTGCACTCCTTGCCGCTTCCAATGAGCAGCAACTATGACCTAGCGAACCAGCGTGACTTTCAAACTTTTGTTCACATTTCCGGCGTTTATCATTACCAGGTAAATGCCGCTTGCAGCAGCATTTCCGTATTGATCCATACCGTCCCAGCGAAACTTTAGATTTGTCTGCGTGCCGTCCACATCGATGTTGCGATCCTGGATGAGTTGGCCGAGCGTATTAAATATTTTGATATGCACAGTGCGCATTCCTGCCGCCTGGGGCAATTGAAAGGAAATGACCGTCGAGGAATTAAACGGATTGGGGAACGCCAGCATTTTGAAGTCCTCCGGCACGGCGCTCGAAGTGGGTTCCTGCGGCGTTTCCACAGCAGTCTCGATGGATTCGGTCAGACGCTGAAAAGCCAGGGTTTCTCCCGGCCCGGGCACGATGAATCCGCTGTACGGTGTAAGCAGCCTTTGCTGCACGCTGACGTTTTCGATATAGTCTATGGTTTCGTAGCTTTGCGGTTCCAGCAATAAATTCTGAATGTAGCGATCGAACCAAAACGTAGCCACGGCTTTCCATCCGGGATCTTCACCGGCCCGATCAATGGCCACATCCTTGGCAAACAAGTCGCCGTCAACCATACCGTAAAAATGCGTTTGAAAAGGCGTTGAGCCGTCGAACAGGCCGATTTCATAATAGGGCAAGGTGATGGGAAAATTCGTCCGTCCACGGTTGAGTTGAAAACGGGAATAAGAGAGCCCGCCCGTCGGTTCGGCATCCACCTCTACGGCTGCTGCTGAAGGAGCGATGGCGTCAAGCATGGCATCGAGAAAATCATAAAACGGGTATTCGCGCAGCTTGATAAAACTTCCCCAACTGAGCCGGGCCAGGTTTTCGTAAAGATAGTCGTTGCCGTAATAGTATTTTGTGTTTCGCCACCAGCCGCCGTAATGTCCCTGATCTGCGCTGATGATTCTAAAAACGACATCTTTTTTCGCCTCACCCAATGTCTGGTTAATAATCTCCATTGCCGTTTCCGGCGGGTCGCTGTGCGTGTAGGCATCGGTGAGGAGCCAGATTTCTCCCGGCTTGTCGTGGAGATTGAAAATATTCACGGCCTGGCGCAGCAAATGCGGGAGCGTGTTCAGTGTCGGTACAGGCTGCTGATAGTAGCGTTCAAACATCGCCTGCAAATGGCCGGCGGTTACCGGGACAAAATTTGAATCATAAATTTCAGGGGTGAATGCAGAATAGAGCATAGTGATCGAGTCGCGCTCGCTGGTCGACAGTTCCACAGCCTTTTCAAAAGACTGGACAATTGCGGCGGCCTTTATAAATTTGTCTGTCAGATCGAACGCAAGAAGAATGTTCTTCGGTTCATGGTCATCCGGCGTGATGGGAGGCAGAACGGACATCTGGTAAAATTGTGTTCCGTCCTGGTCGAAAACCCGCAGGTAATTCCGGCTTTGAGATTCCGGGGCAATTCTTATCAGGGCGTGCACATAATCATGCAGCCCCAGGCTGACCGTCCAATATTCACCATTTTTTTGCCACTGATATCCGGAATTTAAATTAATAATTTTTGGCGGCACGTTTGGATTGTCGGGGTCCTTTAATGAAAGATGCGGATTCGCTCTCCTGTAGGTGCGGAATTCATCCAGCGGTAGTGTGATGCGGCGTGCGTCATAATAGGGCCGGATGGGTGACAGATAACGAATTTTAATGACCGGTGTAGCGGACAGCGTGACAGGTGAAAAGCGCATTTGGAAGCGCTTCATCAGCGTCCCGTCCCATTGACGTTGAAAACGGTGTCGCAGTAAAAGTCGGGGCTGATTGCGTGGATTTTTTTCATAGAGCTTTTCCGCGCTGTCAAGATCGACAATCTCGGCGTTGATAAAATCCGATTGACCGGCCGGCTTGATCCAGCAATCGGTAATAACGGCATCGTTCACGAGGGTGAAATCCCAATAGATTTCATAGGTACCCGAGTGTGGCGAATCCCAATTGGTGGGGGTCAGAGCAATTTCATAAGTGATGGTCGTTTGGTAAAAAAGACCGTACACCTCAACATCGCACGAAAGCTGCTTCATTTTAAAAGTGTTCCAATTGTGTCCCGAGTAAGTCAGGTTTTTTGCCCAAAATGAAGCGAGTGCCAGTTGGGGAAGCAACAAGAGGAAAATTAACAAACGTTTCATGGCATGGCTCCTTTTCAATTAAAAATGAATAACGAAAAATGACTGTCATTGCGAGGAGTGAGGAACGAACGACGAAGCAATCTCATAACTGCCAGCAAATCATAAGATTGCTTGGCTCCACTCCGTTTCGCTTGCAATGACATGACTAAAAAAGTATTGTTACAAACTAACCCTCTTGATAAATATAATCCAACTAGTCCACTTTAATCTGCACCGCCTGTGTTTCACCGCCCCGGGGAGACATGAATTTTCCGGTGATATAAAACGTACCGTGAACCCGTTTCCCTTCATTATCCTGACCGCGCCAGACCAGCGTTTCAGATAATGGCTCATCCGACGCAAGTGTGTGTTTGGTTATGACCATCAAAAACCCCAGGTTGTGCGCCCAATTCCACACAATGTTGCGTTGGTTACTACCTGGTTTGTCATAAACAATAATATCAAATAACTGCGATGAAGAAAAAGTCAACTCTATCGGCCTGTCCGTCGTGTTGGACATGGTGAGGGTGATTTGGACGCTGTCATTTTCCGCCAGTTGAGTTTTGTCCAGCGTTAATTCGAACTTGATTCCATCGTTCAAAATGCGCTCCTTGATTTGTTGAATTTCTTCAATAAGAATGCCGAGGTTTGCCGGACTATTGAAAGCGTCTGTTCGAACCCTGTTTTCTCTTTGCCCGTCGGTGAAATAAATATCGTAGAAAAAAGCATCCATAACACCTTTTATGTATTTCGGTTTTAATGTAAAAAAATGGTTGGCTATAAATGCGGCGGCGATGTTATTGATTTCTTTTTGTGAAAGAAGTGTTCTTTTTTCAGCATATTGAGTTTTGAGGATAGCCTGCCCATCAGCGAAAATATGAATGCTTTCTTTAACCCCGGCAAAACCACCGGATATGTTAACGGTTAAGAACTCCTGATCATCTGTGGGCTGGAAAATATTTTTGTCGTGATTGCTGTTCGAGTCGAAAATGTTGATGGTATCACACGATATAAAGATAGCACTGGAAATGAAGATCAAGAACGAGATCAGGCGGGTCAATTTATTTTTGCATATCATTGCTGCCTCCATTTTTATTGTTTTGATAAATCAGGTATCAAAAAGCAATCGATATGCCATAAAGCCAGAAAATATTTAAGCCTGAAAGCAGTTGTGCAAGCCTTGTTTCTGGGGAAATTTCATAGAAATTTGAAAAACTCTCAGATTTTTGAAAAACGGCAAGTCCCTCTGGTACGAAATATTTTCCCACAAGCGAAAAAAATGCTGTAATATTCTAAGCAGTAAAATTGAATTATGAATTATTATGTCGCTTTATGAAAAATGATATTTCATTCACTAGCGCGACAAACTATATCCGGAATCTCTATGATGTGAGCAGTCTTTTTGTGACTAAAACGTTGGTCGATTTGGCTGTCGAGCAGCTTCAGCAGTATAAGTACAAGCCGCACAAGGGCTGCGGCGCACTGAACTTTAAACATATAAAAAACGTGATGCGACACACTTGCCGTAACTCATTGCAAACACTGCCCTTGGGTCAGCCCATGCTTTTGTTAGGTGTAGCTTGCATATAAATAAGAAATTACAACAATTAACAGATTTATACTGAATATTAAATCTGATTATCAAAAATAGTTTTAATTATAAATTATATGAATGTTACGAAACAATCTTGTTAAAAAGTGCTTCCAATTCAATATTATTGTAGCTGAAATTTCTAACTATCGATTTGGCGACTTTCGACAACCTTTTGTATCCCCATTTCATTCTGAAAGCAGTTTCTTTTTCTGAATTTCTTTGGAAATAGAATGGTAAATTGACATCAAAGAATGAAATGCTATCTGCATATTTCAATATATTTGCTTCAAGTGTCCCACCAAATTCATGTAAAAATACTAAATGAACTACTTTAACAATAAAATCCTGGTTAATGTTATATTTTAACAAAATCTCTTGTAATATGATTGCACTATTTTGACAGTGAGCTTTTTTAAATTCGTCGTAATCAGTGAAATTCTCTCGTTTGATTTTCCGTTCTTCAATACTTCTTTCTATATCATGTCCCAATGCAGCAATTTGAAGTGCCATATCCGCTTCTG
>JAADGR010000196.1:1748-7346 GCA_013152225.1 Calditrichota bacterium | reverse complement strand
AACGGGGAAATCGCTCCTATGAATCCACTCATGCATGAATGGCTTGAAGCCGCACGAGAAGATATTACCGCTGATTGAGTTCATTGTGAGAAATTGTCATTTGACTTAAAAGTAAACAGAAAACAAGTAAAACCAATTTAATTCATTTTTTATCTGTGTGTATCTGCGAAAATCAGTGTCCAAAAATAAAGAGGTTGAATTTTTTCCAAACATATTTTTTAAGATTGTAACCCGGCATTTGGAAAAAGAACAAATCCTTTCTTATCCGCTATTCTGCTTTCTCCTCAATCATTTCAATTTCCCTCTTTTCTGAAACCGCCGCAATGAACCGTTTATAATAAGCCAAAATCAAAAAAGTCATCGGCAGTGCAATGAGCAGACCAAGCAGGCCGAGCAGTTTGCCCCAGATGGAGAGCGAGAGCAAAATCATGGCCGGACTCATGCCGGTGGTTTTGCCCTGAATTTTGGGGACGAGGAACCAGTCCTGAAATTCCTGAACAACAACATAGACAATGGCAACCAATCCGATGTTCATCCAAAAGCCGGTGCCGGTTTCCAATGCGTGCATCAATGCCAAAAGAATCGCAAGCGGGATGCTTAATATTTGCAGATATGGGATCATATTTAAAAGCCCGACAAACAAGCCGAATAAAATACCCATGGGAAGATTTATGATCGCAAAACCGATGGCAAAGAGAACACCGACAATTGAAGCAATGGCTGCCTGGGCACGAAAATGGCGCTTCATGGCCGCATTGAAATCATGAAAAAAATCAAGAACAGATTGACGGTAAAGCGGTGGAATCAGTTCGATCCAATCCTCGCGGACTTTGTGGAAATCAATGAGCAGAAAAACCAGGTAAAGAGCAATGACGGCCAGGCCTACGAGGCCGATAATAAAACTTGCCGTACCGGTAATGATACCCCACATACCCGGCAATAACTTTCGAAACATCGTCTCAATAATTTTAACAAAACTTTCATTTGAAAAGAATTGTTGCACCTCCTTATTGGCGGCGTAATCCTTTATGGCCTGCCATAAATCCGGAGGAAGCCGCCGTGCTGCACTATCAGCAAGATCGGACTCGCTCACAACCTTGGACAGCATTCGTCCCATACTCGAAATTTCGTTGACAATAAGAGGTACCAAAATCCACACGAGCAGCGAAAGAAGGACAATCAGAAATAAAAGAGTGAGCAAAACAGCCGCAACACGATTGTGGATTTTCTTTTGCACCCATGTAACCAGAGGATTGATAAGGTAAGCGAGCAACAGGGCAACGGCAAAAGGGATTAAAACATCACTCAGGAAACCCAATGCCCATATAAAACCGTATATCAAAGCCACAGTGATTCCCAGACGAACCACGCTGTCAAAAGTATAAGGTTTTTTGTCGAATAACATCATAGTCTGTCCCCGTCATTTATGGTTTGCACTAGCGCTTCTTTTTTCCTTTTGGATAATTTTTTAATCTGCCGTTCCCGACGCATCGCTGCACTTTGCGACGGATGGGCTTCAAGATAAGCCAACCGAACGGGTCGCCGGGAACGCGTGTAACGCGCACCGCCGGCCATTTCTCCGTTATGCATTTGCAGCCGCTTCGCAACATTCCGGGTAATGCCGGTGTAGAGCGAAGCGTCCGAGCAGCGAACGATATAGACAAAAAATTGCTGCGATGGTTCGCTCATCCAACTCTTCCGGGTTTGTGAAAGCCAACCATTCCAAAAGGAAATTTCATTTTTTCACATTTGTTCTAAAAAATGATGCCGCGTTATTCGGGCAACGACGCCGGTCAGCAGCAACATGCCGATTAAATTCGGGATGGCCATGATCGCGTTTGCCGCATCGCCCACGTACCAGACAATGTTCAGGTACTTACCGGTCAGTAATGCCCCGGCAAAAAGTAATCCGATATAGACCAGGCGATAAGAAAGTTTGGAACGAACGCCCCAGATATATTCGATACACTGTTCGCCATAGTAAGCCCAGCCGATCAGGGTCGTATAGCCAAACAAAAATGACGCAATGGCTATAATGATTCCGCCCCGCGGAATGACCGTATTGAATGCTTCTGCTGTCAGGGCAGTACTCGACAGGCCGCCCTGGGCAAGATCATAGCCGATCTTTGCAGCAAAGGCTTGAATTTCCGCTGGAAGCTGAAGTACTTGTGCCCCCCCCAGTCTCGCACCTTCTTGCAATAATTCCACACCGGCAGCAGGAGTTAACATCCAGACGCCGGAGAGGACGATGGTCAGTGTTGTAAGTGTGTTGACAAGAATTGTGTCAATAAAGACGCCGGTCATGGCAATCAAACCATTGTACGTCGGATCGGGTGATTTCGCCGCGCTCTGCGCAATGGCCGCAGAACCTAATCCCGCTTCGTTGGAAAGAACACCCCTGCGCACGCCCAGACTAATTGCTCTCTGAATCGATGTGCCGACCAACGCGCCTCCGGCAGCTTTAATGGAGAAAGCAGATTTGAAAATCAGCACAAAGGCATCATCAATAAGTGTGAACCTGGCAATAAGAATGATTCCGGCGCCGATGAGATAAAGTACAATCATTGACGGCACCAGGCGTTCTGCAACCGCACCGATCCTTTTTATGCCGCCGATAATCACCAGCCCGGTAAACAGGGTCAGCCCAATTGCACTGACAATCGTAGGAATGCCAAATTGGGTTTTGAATGCCAGGGCCATAGAGTTTGATTGCACCATATTTCCGGTACCAAACAGAGCGGTGAATCCCCCGCACACAGCGAACAGCATACCCATAAATTTTGCTGTGGGCAAGTGTTTTATGCCGTACCTGCAATAATACATCGGGCCCCCGGCCATACTGCCGTCCGCCGCAACTTTGCGATATTTAACGCCAAGAAAACCTTCCGCGTATTTTGTGGCCATGCCGAAAAAACCGGACACCCACATCCAGAACGGCGCGCCCGGTCCGCCCACTGCAATAGCGGTAGCAACACCGGCAATGTTGCCGTTGCCAACTGTCGCGGCGAGCGCCGTCATAAGTGCGGCAAAAGGAGAAATGTCTCCCTCCTTTTTATCCAAGTCCGGGGTTTCGCGCGAACCTTTGAAAACAAACTTTAGCGCCAGTCCCAATTTTCGCACCTGTATGCCGCGGGTGACGATGGTGAGCAAAACACCTGTGCCCACCAAAAGAGCAATCATCCACTCTCCCCAGAGAAAATTTGATACGGATTCCGTAGTGTGTAGTAAACCATCCAAAAATGTATCCATAAAACCATTCTCCTTGAAAATCGATAAGGGCAGGTATCCGGAATTTAAAACAGAATTATAATTTGTAACTATTTATTCCCTTGGCCAGCTGTTTCACTTCTTCATCGTCAACGGTGCGCAGATCAAGGCAAAACTCATCATTCTTTATGTAGCCCATCACCGGCGGATCGGCATGGCGGAGATGAGCGGCAAATTTTTCAATACTGGTATTTTTCGCTCTGAACGTCATCGCCTTGCTGGAAATTTTTTCCAGCGGTAGTGCCCCGCTGCCGGCTTGGGCAAAGCTGTCTTTAATCGCCACATCAAATTTCTGAAAAATATGCGGCTCCATTTTGTCATACAATTCTTTTGCGCGCGCTTCAATTGTTGCAACAGATTCGGTTAAAAGTCGGAAGGTTTTGTGCTTTTCCAATAAATGCTTTTCATTAAAAAACAATTTCAGCGTGGCTTCAAGAGCGGCATAGGTCATTTTACCGCAGCGAACAGCGCGCATGATCGGGTTTTTATGGATGCGCTCAATCCACTTCTTTTTGCCGACAATAATCCCGGATTGGGGTCCGCCAAGCACTTTGTCGCCGCTGAAAGTCACCACGTCCGCTCCGGCGGCAATGCTATCCTGGACGAGCGGTTCATACGGCAGGCCAAATTTTTGCAAATCGACAACCACCCCGGCGCCAAGATCATGCATCAGGGGAAGATTGTGTTTGTGCGTTAATTCGGCCAAAGCTTTCAACTCCACTTCGGCGGTGAAACCGAGGACGCGGTAATTTGAGGTATGCGCAACGACGACAACGCCCGTGTTTTCAGAGATAGCATTCTCATAATCCGCAATTCTCGTCTTGTTCGTTGTGCCGATTTCATGCATAATGCAACCGCTTTTGTCCATCACATCCGGCATGCGAAACGCGCCGCCGATTTCCACCAACTGGCCGCGCGAAATAACGGCCTCCTTGCCAAAAGCAAGCGTATTCAGGGACAAGAATACGGCAGCGGCATTATTGTTCACCACCAGCGCCGCCTCGGCACCGGTGAGTTTGCACAACAATCGGGAAACGTGGTCTGTTCGCTCTCCGCGTTTGCCGGTTTCCAGATCAATTTCCAAACCGGAATAGCCGCGCAATATCCTGCCCACATTTTCCTGCGCAGCCTGCGACAAAGGAGCGCGTCCCAATCCGGTATGTAAAATAATTCCCGTGGCATTTATTACAGTCCTTAAGCTGGGAGAAAATTCCTGTTCTAAAAGCCTGTTTGCCTGCGTCAACATTTCGTGTGCCATGTCTTCGCGGGAAAGAGTTGGCGGGGGAGTGCCGGAAAGAATATTCTTTCGCGCATCGTCTAAAACAATCCTGCACTTTTCTTTCACCAGTTCGCGGGAAAATTTGTTTAATAATTCTTCCGCTTGATTTTGATTCAACAGAAAATCAACAGAAGGCAGAAGGGATAATTGTTGGTTTTTATTCATAAATGTTCGATTAAATTTGCTACGCTATCCACAACAATCTTTGGCCGGTCTGAAGAATGAGCCAGCATTTCTTCAGTTGTCTCGCCGCTCAAAACCAGCACGCCAACCATATTAAAATTCATGGCCATACGAATATCGGTGTAAAGCCGGTCGCCGACAAACGCGATTTCTTCCGGAGGAAGCTGCGCCCGTTCGCTGATGGCAGCCACGGCATCCCGGTGGGGTTTGCCCACCACAACAGGCTTTTTTCCGCCCGTGGCGGTTTCAAAAAGCGAAATAAAAGAACCCACGTCGGGTTTAAATGTCGTCCTGGTAACCGGGCACAAAAGATCCGCATGCGTGGCAATATACGGTACATCCTGCAAAATGAGATCGTAACAAGTATGGATTTTTCGATAAGTTAATTCCGTATCAAACCCGAGCAGCACTGCAGCAGGAAGCGGTTGCCGATACGCTTCCACATCATCAAGACAAACGTAGCCGCGGCTTTCAAATTCCGTCTTCAAGTCCCTGTTGCCCACGAGATAAATTCGGGGAAAGTAATTGTGTCGACGCAAATAGCTGTCTGCACAATCGGCGGCAGTAATCAGATTTTTATCCGCAACAGGAAAACCCAGTTTAGAAATCTTTTCCAGATAAGTTGCCCGCGAGCGGGACGTGTTGTTTGTAAAATAAAACAACTTTTTCCCCGAGGTGAGAATTTTTTGCACGAAATCGTGCGATTGGGGAATGGGCGTGTTTTCCAAATAGATCGTACCATCCAAATCGCAGATGATTGCTTTGCATTGTTTAAAAAGATCAATGTTTTGTGGAATCATGAGTTTTATAGCCTGTCCTTCACTATTGCCCTAATCATAAAAAGCAGCAATGTCATCATTACCATCGCT
>JAADGR010000196.1:0-1709 GCA_013152225.1 Calditrichota bacterium | reverse complement strand
GTAAAAATATTGAAATCCCCTGTCAAGATCAAGGTATTTATCGAATATTTTTCCCTTGTTAATGTTAAAAAATTGTAATATATTTTTTGCTTAACTTTCAAAACAATTAAAGAGTTATATGAAAAAACATATTATTAAAATTTCGTTTGCCCTTCTTTTCCTCGCAGGAATGATCGGCTGCAGCGCAAGCCGCAAAATGGTAAAATCTCCCCACCCGCTAAAAAAGTATAATCCAGAAGCAATGGATCATATTATTGATGGTGCACTTGCCGACATCATGGGCAGTCCCAAAGATGCGATTGTCGATTATCAACAAGCGGCTGAAATAGATACATCCTCGGCCGGCGTTTATCTCGCACTGGCGGAAAACTATTATTTTATCCAGGAACTCAAAACAAGCATCCGTCTGGCGCAAAAAGCATTGCGAATTGACCCTGAAAATGTCGATGCACTCGAGTTGATAGCTGCGTGTTATGAAAAACTTCGGAATTACCACAATGCCATGCTGGTATATAAAAGAATAGCAAAACTTCAACCCAATAATTTGCAGTCTCTTTACAGCCTTACCTCTCTGCAAATTGTTACACGAAAATATGACGACGCCCTTGCGACCTACCATTCGATGGTCAGGAACGGCCTGGACGCGCCGGATTTTCGATTAAAAGTCGGTAATCTTTTTTTGCAGAGCAGGGCATTTCCGCAGGCGGAAAAAATCTATCTGGACGTTCAAAAACAATATCCCGATTTCCAGGACGTTTACCTGGCCCTTGCCGCCACTGAAAAAGCCAGGGGTGATACCACAAAAGCTATAAAATGGTATCGCACGGCACTGGATCAAAACGTTCATTTTGACGACGCCAAAGCCGAATTGCGCGTCCTTTTTGAAAAGACAAAAAAGTGGGATGAGGCAATCCAGGTTTTCAGCACCCTGATCACGCGGGATTCCACCAATCTTTCCGATAAAATAAATTTGGGCAGATTTTATTTTCAAAAGGGAGATACTGCCAAAGCCCTCACTACGGTCGAAAACATTGTAAAGCTGCATCCCAAAAGCGAAAGGGCTTACCTGGCCCTGGCAGCGTTTCAAAAGTTAAAAGGGGATACAACGGCTGCAATCAAAACTTACAAGTTCGGATTGAAAGCCAGACCGTCATTCCTGGATGTGCGGCAAAGACTACGAGATTTATATGTTAAAAAGAAACTGTGGGATGATGCCATCGCACTTTACGAGCCTTTGAAAGATACGGACTCAACTTTTGTAGGCGCCAGGATAGAAATCGCAAATTTAAAACTGCAAAAAGGCGACACATTGCAGGCAATCAAAGAGTGCCGGGAACTCGATAAAACGCATGGGGACGACTGGCGTGTTCCGCTTACGCTTGGCAGGATGTATTTTGTTGCCGGCCAGTATCAAAAAGCAAGTCCCCAACTCAAAAAGGCCATACAACTTCGCAATGACTTGCCGCAATTATGGGTTTTGCTGGGAATCAATTATCTCCAGTTAGACAGTACCGATGCTGCGCTGGCGCATTTTAAAAAAGCAGTGGAAAAATTTCCCAAAGAACCGGAAATTAACTATTATGTCGGCTCGATTCTGAGCAGAAAAAAGAAATATTCTACCGCCATTCCGTACCTGGAAAAATCGGACGACAGAGATCCGGGAAATGTGCAAACACTGCTGGCTCTGGCCGGTGCTTATGACGAGACCA